>DATCOK010000468.1:0-8020 GCA_036564765.1 Candidatus Acidiferrum sp.
CGTCCCGAACCCCTATTCGCTGATGCACGTGTTCCCGATTATCTACAGCGGGTGGATGATTCTTTCCGCGGCGAGCGGAGTATTCGCGTTGATCGCGGGCATAACTCTGATATCTGGCGCGGGCGTAAGCTGCCTGGTGGCGTTGATTGCCGCGTTTTTATCCGTGCCGTTTTCACCCGTCGGAACCATGCTGGGGATTTACACCATGGTGCTGTTCTTGCGCCGGGAGTAATCCGCATCCGCGAAAATGTAGCCAACGCGGTTCCCTCCTTCACATAGGAATTGGTTGCTGGCTTTTTTTCTTTACGTACCAGCACGGTGCGTGGCCCGCGTGCGGAAACCAGGAGTGCGCGCAGACGAAGATTTGCTCGGGATTCTGGGCGTCGATTTCATAGTCAATTTTCCCGCCCTTTTCGCCGATGGCGTAAAGACGCGGAGCAGTGAAGGTTTCGAGCGGGTCAGCTGGACGGGGATGCGCTAAGCGCACGCGAAAGTACAAATAATCACACACGTAGATGACCGCGCCGGCAGCAAGCAGGGCGAACAGGGCCTGCTTGGCGAAACGGCGAATACTATTCAGTTCAGGCATGGCCTTAGCTGGGGAATCTCATCGTCGGTCTACCGCAAGGTTTCCAGCGCGTTGGGGGCAGAGGCGATCGAATTCCGGCTTCTCGCCGTAGTGCAGAACGACTTCGGAATTTTCCCGCTGGTGCGGCGACCGCGACGATACTTCCCTTTCTGTTTCTTCCGGATGGAGAAAGTACATGATAGTCCCGCGATCTTCCAGAACCATGTCCGCGCCCTGCCAGGAACCGTACAAAAGAAAAAACCGCTTAGGATCAGCGGATTTTTCGGTGCGCAGATAGATGATCACGTCCTTGCCGTTTTGCGCAAACCAGGCATCCAGCGTTCCGGATAGCTCCAGATCTACGGGTTGGCCAGCGGAACAGATGGTCGCGGTGCCGATCAAATTGGTCTTGCTGGCGGTGAGTCCATTTCCTTCGTGTTTACGTTCGAAGCGAATCTTGAGGAATAGCGGATAAGTTGCTGCGCTGGCGCTGTGCAGCAGCCCAGTGCCTTGCCAGACCGGGGATAAGACGGCCGAGCGCTTTGGCGTGCTGAATAATCCAGAGCGTAACACCAACGCGAAGGCGCACAACATCAGGACGGCAAGGACCGAATAGGCCGCCCGGCGGACAACGCGACCTTGCGGACGTGCAGGTTGCAGTGCCATCGTGCTTCCACTTTCGCGCTCCGGAGGGTGAGAGCGCAAGCGGTGTTAAACGCGCGGTCACGGGCGCGGCTACAAATTTCGCGGCCGATAGATTGCTGGAAGGGCGCCGGGCGTTTTTCACGAGCGCCTGCGGCTGCGAGTCTAGAATTTGGTGTAACCGTGAATCACCGCATAACACTCGCAGGCAAACTCCTCGAGTTGTGGGCGGTTGGTGATTCTCACCGCGCCGCGGCTGTATTCGATGAGCCCGGCTTTCTGCAGCAGGCCCGCGGCGAGCGTGACGCTGGGCCGGTCGGTACCCAGCATGGTGGCGAGGAAATCGTGAGTGATGCCTAGCGTGGCAGTGGCCGCGCTGTCCTCCGCCATCAATAGCCAACGAGCCAGCCGCTGTTCGATTTCGTGCAGGCGGTTGCAAGCCGCGGTTTGCGAGACCTGCATCCCCAGGAGCACCACGTAACGGTGCAGCGCGGCGCGCAGGGTGGGAACCCTGGGCAGAAGTTTTTGCAATGCGGAGCTGCGGACGCGAAACCCTTCGCCAGAAATTTGCACCACCTCGCGGAGCGCGCTCTTGTTCACGCCCGCGACGATGCCTGTGCCCGAAGCGCCTTCCTTACCGACAATGCCTGCTTCCACGGTTCTTCCGGTTTTGAGTACGACCACCAGGGAGATGAGACCACGATTGGGAAAGTAGACGAATTTTAATTTATTGTCGGGCTCGTACAGGATGCAGTGTTGTTCCAATTCTACGTGTTCGAGATACGGCTGCAGAATAGTAAACTCGCGGGGCGTCATGGCCATCAGCAATTCGTTCTTAACGGCTTTTCCAGACGTATCGGTGCGCTGATCTGGCTGCGGGGCACGCTTCTTCTTCACGAATCTCTCCCTTAAAGTGAATTAGAGTGAACAATCTAGAACTTTGGGCAGCGAGCCTGTCGCGGCCGATGCTATTTGCAGTGTTCTGTTTTTAACGGGTATTCGACAGATGCACAAGAACAAACAGAGTCGGTAGGATGCCCGACAGTCTGTGCGATTTGTGCTGTCGAACAACGATTAGAGTTTTGCTAGAACTTGAAAGTGTCAGTAAACGGACTGGTGCGTGCGAGAAAATGGGATGCCGAGGGCGCATGGACGAAGCGGGCGAGCGGGTGTTAACATCGTCTGGTTCGATTCGGTGGGGCCGTGGCGCAGTTGGGAGCGCGCCTCGATGGCATCGAGGAGGTCGTGGGTTCGAATCCCATCGGCTCCACCAAAAATGCTATGTCTTACCAGTTATATATTCTCAAGAGCGAGAGCACGGATCGATACTATATCGGTCAAACGCAACATGTGGAGAAGAGACTTGCATACCACAACGCCAACTACTCGAAAGCCTTGAAGAATCGAGGCCCTTGGCGCGTGGTATACCTGGAACGATACGAAACGCGGGCGCAAGCCATGCGCCGCGAGCGCCAGATCAAATCGTGGAAAGATCGGGAGATGGTGGCCCGGTTGGTGGGGGCGTCCCGGTTGTGACCGGGAAGGTCTGGGTTCGAATCCCATCGGCTCCACCAAAAATGCGATGTCTTACCAGCTATACATCCTCAAACGCGAGAGTTCCAACCTCTTTTGCAATCCAGCCGTATCCCCCTTGTTGATCCGCTAATTTCTCTATGGCCAAATTGACGTTCCTCGGCGCGGCCGGCAGCGTAACCGGCTCGAAGTACCTGGTGGAGGCGGCCGGGAAACGTCTGCTGGTGGATTGCGGGATTTTCCAAGGGCTGCACGAACTTACCGACCGGAATTATCAGCCGCTTTCCATTGATCCAAAGACAATTGATTACGTGGTGTTGACGCACGCGCATCTGGATCACACCGGGTGGCTGCCGGTACTGGTCAAAGCGGGCTTTCGCGGGCCGATTTTTGCGAATGCTGCGACGATGGAGCTCACTTCCCTGCTGCTGAAAGATTCTGCGCACTTACAGGAAGAAGATGCGCGGAATCCGCAAAAAGGGCCGAGCGGGCGGCCGGAACACGAGCCGCTGTATACCAGCGAAAATGTCGATCCGGTGTTGCGATTGATGAAGCCGATAACGCGGCTGGGCGAGTTCGAGATCGATCCGGTGTTTCGCGTTACTTCGTACGACGCCGGACACATCCTCGGTTCCTCGAGCCTGGAGATGGTGTTGACGACCGAAGGCGGCCAGAAGCGGATTATTTTCTCGGGAGACATCGGGAGCTACGACCAACCGATCCTGAACGATCCGCGAACACCGCCTAACGCAGCGGACGTTTTGCTATGTGAATCGACCTACGGCGATCGTGATCATCCGGAGGGCGATCCGGCGGCATTGCTCGCGGATATTGTGAATCGCGTGGCGCAGCGCGGCGGGTCCATCATCATTCCGGCGTTCGCCATCGGGCGTACGCAGACGTTCATGTACTACCTGCGGCAACTGGAAGCGGAGAACAAAATTCCGCAACTGCCCGTGTATATCGACAGCCCCATGGCGCTGAGCGCTACGGATCTGTATTTGAAATATCGCGAGGATCACGACCTGGAGTTTAGTAAAATCGATGCGGATGGACACGGCGATCCGCTGAGCGTGCGTCAATTCCACCTGACGCGCACCGTCGACGAGTCCAAAGCCATTAACAAGGTGAAGACCCCCTGCATCATCGTGTCGGCCAGCGGGATGGTGGCGGGCGGGCGCGTGCTGCATCATCTGGCGCAGCGTTTGCCGGACCCGCGCAATGCCGTGATCCTCGCAGGATTTCAGGCGCAAGGCACACGCGGTCGCGCCTTGCAGGAAGGCGCTAAGACACTGCGACTATTCGGACAGGATGTGGCAGTCAATGCCGAAATTGTGCAGATGAGCCAGTTGTCCGCTCACGCAGGCAAGAGCGAATTGCTGCGCTGGCTGAGTTCCATGCCTACAGCGCCGAAGCAGACCTATCTGACGCATGGCGAGCCGGTGGCGGCGCAAGCGCTGCAGAAAGCCATTGGACAAAAACTGTCATGGAAAGCGGCGGTGGCGCGTTACCTGGACACCGTGGAAATTCCGTAGGGCGCACAATTTATTTGCGCCACTTTTTTTCCTTCAAGCGAAACATTTCCTGCGCCGCATTCGTCTATAGCAACAAGACCACTCGCGGGGTAGGGGGCTACCACCACAGGGCAACCGACCGTCAGCCCTCTACCCTAGAATTTTTTGATGTTGGCTTGATGCGGATTTGACGGCAATGTATCTGCAACGCAGCCGCTGTTTTGATAAAGCCGCGCGCGGTTGTGATGCGCTCGAAATTCAGACGCGCACGCGAAAGTTTTCCAAATGTTCCGGCAGGCGAACCAGGCGTTCTTCCGCGGCGGCCAGTGTTGATTCCTTTTTACAAAATGTGAAGCGCACTTGCGAAGCGCCGTCGCTGGGATTGCCGTAGAAGCTGGAACCGGGCACGACCGCTACTCCGACTTTTTCCACCAGAAACTTCGCGAAGGCCACGTCGTTGGTGTCTTTGCCGGTATTGCTCGCGCCTCCCTCAAACTTGAATCCTGAAATGTCGGTCATGATGTAGTACGCGCCGCGCGGCTTAAAAACGGTGAAACCCGCTTGCGTGAGAATTGTCAGCAAACGCGCGCGCTTTTCCGTGTAGGTGCTGGCGAGCTTGTCGTAGTAGGACTGGGGGGATTTGAGCGCCGCAGCGCCGGCTTGCTGCAGGGGAGCCGCGGCGCCTACGGTCAGGAAATCGTGCACTTTGCGGATGGCAGCGGTCGGCGCCGGCGGCGCGATGGCCCAGCCCACGCGCCAACCGGTGACGCTATAAGTCTTCGACATGCCGTTGATGACGATGGTGCGCTCGCGCATGCCCTCAATTTGCGCCATGGAGATATGTTCGGCGCCATCGTAGAGAATGTGCTCGTAGATTTCGTCGGTGATGCAGAAAGCGTTCCAGCGCACGCAAAGGTCGCGAATAAATTCGAGTTCGGCGCGGGTGAACACCTTGCCGGTGGGGTTGTTGGGGGTATTCAGAATGATGGCCTTGGTGCGCGGGCCGAACGCAGCGGTCAATTCCCTTTCGTCGTAGCTCCAATCGGTTGGGCGGAGTTTTACGAAGCGCGGAGTAGCGCCGCTCAAGATCGCGTCGGGCCCGTAATTTTCATAATACGGTTCAAAGACCACGATTTCATCGCCAGGATTGATGATGGCCATCATGGCCGACATCATCGCTTCGGTGGACCCGCAGCAAATGGTGATTTCGCGTTCGGGATCGACCCGAATGCCCTGAGTGCGTTCAAATTTCTCGACGATGGCGTCGCGCAAAGGCTTGGCGCCCCAGGTGATGGCGTACTGATTGATGTCGTCAGAAATGGCCTGGCGCGCGGCTTCCTTGATTTCCGCGGGCGCGGCAAAGTCCGGGAAGCCCTGCGAAAGATTCACAGCGTTATGTTCGAGAGCGAGGCGCGTCATCTCCCGGATGACCGATTCGGTGAATTGTTCGGCCTTGGCCGAGAGCATGCGGCGCGCGAGTTCGCCGGAGGTGTTGGTGGCAGACGTAGGAGCCTCCCGTTCGGCCTTTGTCCCGGCCGAATTGTTACTGCAAACAATTTTTGCTGACTAGAAGCTGCGGTTTACCGCCGCCGTCGTCTCATTCGCGGTGGAGGAATAAATCATCCGGTAGACGGCGGCATTGCGCAAGACGATTTGCACGTATTCGCGAGTTTGCGTGAACGGGATGGATTCAACGAGTTCGGGGATCTCTTCGTAGTTGCGTTCGGCTTTCCAGAGGGCGATGCGATCTTCACCGGCGTTGTAGGCGGCCGCGGCGTATTCGGGCGCGCCGGTAAGCCGCACCAGGTTAGCGATGTACAGCATGCCGACCTGCAGATTGTAGTTGGCATCATAGAGCAGCTGCTTGCTGTAACGAATCTTCAGCTGCTTGGCGAGGAGCCTGCCGGTTTTCGGCAAGACCTGCATCAGGCCGATGGCGTTGGCGTAGGAGACGATGTCCGCCTGGAACGTGGACTCCTGGCGAATCAGGCCGGCGGCGAACATGGGATCGAAGTCATTGCGCGCGGCTTCGCGGCGCAGCGCCGATTCGTAGGGCAGCGGATACAAAATTTTCCACACGGCCATGGGCGCGTCCGCGATCTGCCGCGATTCGAAACTCGGAAGAATGATGCGCCCGTAAGACATGCCGGCGGCGTAGTGGCCCTGGTCAAAAGCGGCCTGCGCGGCTTCCAGCAGAAAACGCGGCGAGGAAGTAGCGAAGTACGCGTTCTTTAACTCCAGTTCCGCGGAAGCATCGAAAGCAATGATGCGCAGCGCCTGCGCTTTGGCCCAGCGATCGGCGGCGGATTCGGGAACCGGTTCATCGAACGGGCGCAGCGTGGGCGGAGGCGGAATTTTCGCGAGAAATTCAGGCGGGTCTTCAGAGCCGGGCCCAAGTTGCTTCAGACGGTTCGCGGCGGCGTGCGCGAAATACGTTTGCGGAAACCGCTGAATGGCTTTTTCGTAATAGCTCCGCGCGTGGCCGGCATTACCGCTGCGCTCGGCGCTACGGCCGAGCCAATAGAGCGCATCGACGGCGTTGGAGGACACCGGATACTTCACCAAAAAGTTTGTGAGGCGCTGATCGGCGTCGGCCTGCTTATTCAGAAAGGCGATCCACGCAATACGCCATTCGGCGTTGTAGGCGTTCTTGCCGTCGGGAAACAGATCCAACAAACGCTGGTAGTAGCTGACCGCTTTCGCACGGTCCAACAGTACCCAATAATAATTTCCCCCGGCCATCAGGGCTTCTTCGCTCCAGACGCTGTGCGGATATTTCTGCACGATGGATTCGAGCGAGGACAACATTTCGCCTTCGTTTTTGGCGGAGCGATACGCTTGCGAGAGGCCGAATAATCGCTCGGCATCAATGTCCGGATCCGGAGTCTTCACCGCAGAAAGAATGGTGGGCGGACCATTGGGGCGAATCTTGACCTGCGCGATGCGCAACTGCGCGCGCTGATATTTCTGATTCGCGGGGTCGCGCACCATCGTCAGAACTTTTTCGAATTCGGCGCGGGCTTCTTTCCATTTATGCGCGTCGAAGAAGATCTGTGCGCGTTGTTCCTGCATTTCCGGGGTGGGGGCCACGTATTCTTTGCCCAATTCGTGAGCGACGAGCGGCAACGTCGTGGCTGCGGCCTTGGCTTCGTCGGACAGCGAATATTTGTAATACAACGTTTGATAATCCTTGGCGGCGCGCGGCAACTGGTGAGCGGCCTTGTAAGCCTGCGCACGCAAAAGCAGCAGAGCCGGGCGCGTGTTTACCGGCGCGTAAGAGCTCAAAGCTTCGATCGCGTCTTTAGGGTGTCCGGTATCGAGCGCCGTGGGAACATAGGCCTCAAGGAACTGCTCACGCATCGCGCTGTTGGGATATTCCTGCTGGAAAGTCTGCAGATCGGCGAGCGCTCCAGCCAGATTTTTCTGCGCGCGCTTGGCTTGCGCGGACCAGTACAGCACGTACTCATGCAATAGCGGATCGCGTTTCGCTTTCGCGAACCAACTCATGGCCTGCGGCAGCCGATTTTTCGTGTAGTCCTCGTACCCCAGCGCGAGCGCCGCACGCGAGCCCCACACAGTAGAAGCGTTTTTGCTGGCGAAGGCCGCAAGTTTGTCGTACGCCCCGGGAGTCGCGGTATGCAGGTTGCGCGCCAGCGAACCGAGTTCACTCTGCGCGGCGGCATCGGCCGCCGAGGGCGAAGTGATTTCGGGCGCGGAGGTTTTTAATCCGCAGTCCGCGGATTTGCACGGAGCGGTCTTAGGC
>DATCOK010000469.1:0-2955 GCA_036564765.1 Candidatus Acidiferrum sp.
AGCTCCGCCGCCGAAAAAAGCCGAAGTTGCAAAGGCGGAAGCACCAGCGGTGAAAAAGCCGGAAACCGCAATGGCCGATGCTTCGCTGGTGAAAAAAGCGGGCGCGAAAAAACCAGACACGCAAAAATCATCCTCTGGCCAGCTACCTTCTTCCGACGTTACGGCAAATACCGGCGGTTCGACTCCGGCTGCGGCGCCTTCGACGAACACGACGACAGCAGGCGCTGTGCCTCTGAGCAAAAACACTGTGGAGAATTCTCATCCCGCTCCGCCTGCGCCTAAAGTTGCTGAGCCTCCGGTGAATCGTGAAGCGGTCGAGGGCAACAGCTACATCAACTACACGTACGGATTTCGGATGTATAAGGCGCCGAGCTGGCGCGTGATTGACGACGCGCGACAGACCATACCGAATGCGGTGGTGGCCATGGGCACCGCGGATGAATCGACCTTGATGGTGGTGGCGGAGGAGAAATCGAAGAAGGCGCTGGAGCCGTCGGCCGCGGATGTGGAGAGCCGGTTGCGCGATACGTATGGAAACTACCGGCGCATTTCGCAGCGCAAGACGGTGGCGGGAGGATTTCCGGCAGTGGAGATCCGTTATCGCGGAATTGCTGATGACCACGACTGGTCGGGGACGCTCGTGGTGGTGGCGCGGAGTTCGGATACGTTGTCGATTCTGGGGATGACGTATTCGATGTCGGACCTGATTCAGATTCAGGAGAATGTGATCGCGCGGGCCATCGCCAGTCTGGAATTTACGGCCAAATAGAAGTATTTTGTCAGCGACCGCAGGGGAATTGCGCGAGCGAGGGGCGGCAATGATACGTACGGAGCGCTGGGGCCTAATCATCCTCTGGTTGGCTGCGTTGCTGGTCAGTGGCGGTGGTTCTGCGGGCCAGCAAACGAAAGACAGGAAAGGGACGGGAGCTGCGAGTGTTCATGGCAAGGTGGATTCCGCGTCCGGAAAACTTACGTTTGAGAAACATTGTGCGGCATGTCACGGCGAAACAGGGAAGGGCGATGGGCCCGTGGCGAAAGTTTTGAAACCTTCACCGACGGATTTGACAGCTTTAGCGAAAAATAACAAAGGGAAATTTCCCGAAGGATTTGTCGCCGCGGCGTTGAAGTTTGGACGCAACTTGTCCGCGCACGGGTCGCAGGACATGCCGGTGTGGGGCGAACGCTTCCAGGCGATGGACCCGGAGCGCGATCCTACGGGACAGCAGCATGTAGATGATTTACTGGCCTATCTGAAAACTCTTCAGGTGAGGTGACCGCGCGTTGAGTTGACCCTTTAAGCGCAGAGAGCGGCCGCTCTCAGACGTGGCAGGAAGGTGCGCCACGCTTCAATAAGTATTTCTGGTGATATTCCTCGGCGCGGTAGAAAGGGCCGGCGGCACTGATTTCCGTGGCGATGGGGCGCTTGAATTTTCCGCTGGCGCTCAGGGCCGCGACAGATTTCTTGGCTGTAGCTTCCTGTTCCGGCGAATGAAAGAAAATCGCGGTGCGGTACTGCTTGCCGAAATCAGGGCCTTGACGGTTCACTTGCGTGGGATCGTGGGCGGTCCAGAAGGCGTTGAGCAGTTCGTCGTAAGAAACTTTAGCCGGGTCGAAGGTGACCTGCACGACTTCGGCGTGGCCGGTTTCGTCGGTGCACACATCTTTATAAGTCGGATTTACGGTGTGACCGTTGGAATAACCGACGGCGGTGTCGATCACGCCGGGCACATTGCGAAAGGTTTCTTCCACGCCCCAAAAACATCCGGCTGCAAATGTAGCAACTTCGTTCATAGCAGTCTCCGCGACACGGTGATTACGGCCAAGGATATTATACTAAGGATGCTCGATTTGATGTGCGGGGACGCTGTTTGAATGCGACGCAGACGGCGGCGCATCCGCTGATCACCGCCAGTTTGGCACCGAAGACACAGCAACCGGAGAGCAAACATGGACTTGGGATTGAAAGGCCGCGTGGCGGTGGTGGCTGCGGCGAGCACCGGGCTGGGGTTTGCGGTAGCGCGGGAATTGTCGCGGGAAGGTGCGGAGGTGGCGATTTGCGCGCGCAGTGAGAAGGACTTGAAAGCGGCTGCGGCGGCGATTCAAAGAGAAACCCACAAGGAGATTTTTCATCGGACCGTGGACGTTACCGATCCTGCGGCAGTTGGCGGGTTCGTCGCCGCGGTGGAAAAACAGTTCGGGCAGATCGATGTTTGCGTCACCAATTCCGGCGGACCTCCGTCCAAGTTGTTTGAAGAGATAAACGACGCAGAGTGGAGAGCGGCCGTCGAGCTGCTGCTGATGAGTTGCGTGGCGTTTGCGCGGGAAACGTTGCCGCGCATGAAGAAAAACAAATGGGGACGATTTATCACAATTACGTCGACGACGGTGAAGCAACCTGTGGACGGCCTGCTGCTGTCCAACTCAATTCGCTCCGCGGTGACGGGGCTGGCGCGCACGCTGGCCAATGAATATGGCGCGTACGGCATCACGGTGAATAACGTTTGCCCGGGATTCACGCGCACGGACCGGCTCGGGGAACTGGCGGAAGCGATTTCCGCGCGCACCGGGAGCAAACCCGAAGAGGTATTTCGCGGCTGGGAAAAGCAGATTCCGGCGGGACGCATCGGGACGCCCGAAGAATTTGCCGCGGTGGTTACGTTCCTGGCGTCCGAGCGCGCCAGCTACGTCAACGGCGTTTCGCTGGCGATTGACGGCGGAATTGTCAGGAGCCTGCTGTAGATTTCATGCCACTTGCCAAGCGGACGTTTGAGCTTTCTCTGCTCCCCAAACTATTTTCGATCTGCAGGTTTTCCGGCGATGCGGCGGTCCCGGACTGGGCGTGGCGAGGAAGTTTTTGCTCGGTGACGCGGACGCGGGAGGAACTTTCGATTGTTGCGGAGACGGACGTGGTTGCGCCGGAGGCGCGGGCGGAAACGGAGTGGCGGATGCTGAAGG
>DATCOK010000470.1:0-5507 GCA_036564765.1 Candidatus Acidiferrum sp.
GGCCCACACCTATATGCACTTTGATTTTGGCGCGGATGAAGACAAAGCCCAGGAGGCCCGCCACAAACTGGACGTCTGGAAGCAAGCGTTCCGTCTCGACAAGAAGCTCCAATACAAACTAGACCGCCCGGAAGACGAAGTGGAGGAAGACGAACCTACTGGATCCGAGGAGCAGGAACAGACCGAGGAACCGAAAGCAAAGTCCACCAGGGCGTCTCACAAATCCGGCGACGACGAAAAAGCCAGCATCACTCTCCAAATCCGCCTCTACTTCTCCAGCCACGAAAAACTTTCCGAGCAACGCTGGCTAGACCGCATCCCGACCGAAGAGCCCTTCAAAAACGCCTCCCCCAAAGTCATCCGCAAAAGCGACGCCGGCTTCGACGACGCGGTCAAACAATTTGGCAATCCGGAGCGCAACTCCATCTCCGGCTGAAGTCCCGGCCTGTAATAGCACTTCCGCTCTAGCCCGCAAGCTCCAGCGCTGCGCCTCGCCAAATTCCGATATAATAAGCAGTCCGCAGCCGACGCTTTCATCTCTCGACGAGGTTGTCCCCGAATGGCGCTACAGACCCGCGTCAAGACCGCCAAACTCGACGCCCCCAAGCTGCACGGCCTCGATCGCGACTCCCTCATCCGTCTGTATCGCACCATGTACCTCTCGCGGAAGTTGGACGACCGCGAAATCCAGCTCAAACGCCAGAATAAAATTTATTTTCAGATTTCCAGCGCCGGGCACGAAGCGGTAACCGCCGCCGCCGGCCTGCTTCTACGCCCCGGCGTCGATTGGATCTACCCGTATTACCGCGACCGCGCGCTCTGCCTGATGCTTGGCGTTACTCCCCTCGAAACTTTACTGCAAGCCGTTGGTGCCAAAGACGATCCCAGTTCCGGCGGCCGCCAGATGCCCTCCCATTGGGGCCATCCCGATTGGAACATCGTCAACCGCTCTTCCTGCACCGGCACCCAATTCGTCCAGGCCGTCGGCGCTGCGGAAGCCACGATGTATTACCAGCACCGCGCGAAAGCTCTAGCTAAAGCGAAAAAAGCGCCCCTCGGCGAATACGTCAGCTACGAAGACGATGAAATCGTCTACGTCTCCTCAGGCGACGGCGCCACCAGCGAAGGCGAATTTTGGGAATCGCTGAACATCGCCTGCACCAAGAAGCTCCCGATGTTTTATCTCATCGAGGACAACGGCTACGCCATCTCCGTCCCCGTCGAGGTACAAACTGCCGGCGGCAGCATTTCGAAATTGGTCCGCGGTTTCCCCGGCCTGCACATCGCCGAATGCGACGGCACCGATCCGCTCGAAAGTTACGCCGCGTGCCAGGAAGCCATTCAATATTGTCGCGACCGCCGCGGTCCGTCGCTGGTCCACGCCCAAGTCACGCGCCCCTATTCCCACTCGCTCTCCGACGACGAGAAACTTTACAAGTCCGCCGAAGAACGCGAAAAAGAAGCGCACCGCGATCCGCTCTCTAAATTTTCTTTGTTCCTCGTACGCGAAGGCCTGCTCGATCAGAAACAGATCGAAGACCTGGAAGCCGAAGTCGACCATGAAGTCCGCGAAGCCGCCGACCACGCGCTGGCCGCCGCCGCTCCGTCCATCGATTCGATCCACACCAACGTGTATTCGCCGGACATTGATCCCACTTCCGTCACCTTCGAATCACAGCCACAACTTAGCGGCGCGCCCAAGACCATGGTCGAAATGGTCGCCGCCACTCTCTCCGACGAAATGCAGCGCGACGAGCGCATCACTATCTTCGGCGAAGACGTCGCCGACGCCAGCCGCGAAGACAACCTCAAAACTGTGAAAGGGAAGGGCGGCGTCTTCAAAGCCACTGCGGGCCTACAGCGCAAATTCGGCGCGGACCGCGTTTTCAATTCGCCGCTCGCCGAAGCCAGCATTTTGGGCCGCGCCATCGGCATGGCCACTCGCGGTCTCAAGCCCGTCGCCGAAATTCAATTCTTCGATTACATCTGGCCCGCGATGATGCAGATTCGCGATGAACTCTGCGTGATGCGTTGGCGTTCGAACGGCACCTTCAAATGCCCCGCGGTCATTCGCGTGGCCATCGGCGGCTATCTCACCGGCGGCGCCGTCTACCACAGCCAAAGCGGTGAATCGATTTTCACGCATTGTCCCGGCTTGCGTGTGGTCATGCCTTCCACCGCGCTGGACGTCGCCGGCTTGTTGCGCACCGCCATTCGCTGCGACGATCCGGTGATGTTCCTCGAGCACAAGCATCTCTACCGCCAGCCCTACAACCGCTCCGAATATCCCGGCCCGGAATACACCGTGCCCTTCGGCAAAGCGCGCCTGGTCACCGAAGGCACCGACGTTAGCATCGTCACCTATGGCGCGCTGGTCCACCGCGCCGAAGTCGCCGCCGCGCAACTGGGGCGCGAAGGCACTTCCGTCGAAATCATCGATCTGCGCTCTCTTTCGCCATACGATTGGGAAGCCATCGCCGCCACGGTCAGAAAGAATCATCGGGTCATCGTGGCTTACGAAGACATGTTCAGTTGGGGCTACGGCGCGGAAATCGCCGCGCGCATTGCCGATGAGCTATTCGACGAATTGGACGCCCCGGTACGACGCGTGGCCGCGATGGACACTTTCTGCGCCTACCAACCGGCCCTCGAAGACGTGATCCTCCCGCAAACGACCCATCTGGTCGAAGCCGTAAAGAAAATCCTCGAATACTAGACAGGCCTCCGTCGCTGTTCTACCATGCAACTTTTAAGGTAGCTTTTACGTAATATAGATTGAGAAGACTACCTGTGGAGGTGTCTCGATGATCTGCCCCAATTGCCAAAAAGAAATCGCCGACAATTCTAATTTCTGCTACAGCTGCGGAGCGCGTCTCGGCGCGGCCACCTCCGGCCCGGCGCCAACCGTGACTCCCGCCTACACCGCCAAGCGCCTGATGCGTTCTAGCACCGACAAGAAAATCGCCGGCGTCTGCGGCGGCTTGGCCGAATATTTTGATCTCGACCCCACGCTCGTCCGCGTCCTCTGGCTGCTGTTGCTCTTTTTCGCCGGAACCGGCTTCCTAGCCTACGTTATCCTCTGGATCGTTCTACCCATCGCCCCGGCACGCATCGCCGCCAGCTCCGTAACGGTGACGCCGTAAACGCCTAACGCACTAAATCCACTGCAAGCAAGACGGATAAGCAGCGGATGCCCCACACGCCGACTTCGCGTGCTTGCCCGTTTGGGCGAGTGGGGTGATTTACGGACTCACTTGAATTAAGAATTACGAGTCTTTACCTTCCGTCCTCGCCCACCCGACTCAAACAACGCATAATCCGCCGACAATCTCCCAGCCCCCACCGTCGCCAACGCGAAACAACCAACCGCTAACGCCAAGGGAAACTCATAATTCCTGACCGCCATAAATCCGCCGCCGCTGTGCACTTTCCAGATGGCCACTGCCATTTCGATCGCCAGCAGCAATCCCGCACCCCGCGCGAACAAGCCCAAAATCAGCAACGCCCCGCCAAACGTCTCGAGCACGCCGGAAACCATCGCGAAGTATCCTGGCAACCCGTGCTGCATGAACATCCCGTTCATCGCCCCAGGGTGCGCGATCTTCGGATAGCCATGAAAAATAAAAATAATACCCAGCGCCACGCGCAACAACAACAACCCGATCGGCTGTAACGCATTCAAACGTGTCATCGAATCACCCGGGGACCACAGGATTTCCGTGCGGTGCGATTTTAGCAGAAAGAAAACTCCGCGAACCGTGGCGCTTCGGCCTTCTCGCACATCAGGTACAATCTTCTGGAGACCATTGAACGAATGCTCCGCGGCTGGACGACACCTTTCCCAGAAACCTTTCCCTCTCATCGCCGGATGAAATTGTTTTCGGCCGGCTCAATCGCTGCGCCGATTGCCGCCGTCGCAATTCGAACCGCAGCCCAGCTCGAAAATTCCGTGTCCCGTTCATGAAACGCAAACTGCTCGTAGCCATCCCGCTATTGTGTCTCGTAGCTCTGCTCGCCTGGTTCGTGCGCCCCAAGCACGAGACCTACGGTGAAGGCTTCATCAGCGAACGCAGCGTAACGCTCTGGAGTGGCGTCGCGCAGGTCCGCGAGCCGCTCGACACCCTGTACTTCGGTGACCGAGTCGAAATCGTTGCCCGCCATAACGACAACGCAAAGGTTCGCACCGCGGGCGGCACCGTGGGCTGGATCGACGCCCGCATGTTCATGGATTCCATGCTGTGGAAGCGCAGCGCCGCGCTGCTCGACGAAGCTCAGGCCCTTCCGCTTCAGGCCCGCGGCCGCACCAAGGTAGCCACGAATCTGCGCGTCCAACCTGGTCGTGCCCAACCGCGTCTCTACCAATTTGGCCGTGGCATCCCGGTCGAAATTGTCGGCCGCGCCGTAGCCGACGCCACTCCACCTGCGCAAGCGACGCCACCCGACGAAAAAGAAAAAGAGCCGCCACCATCCGCCGAACCCGGCGCCGAAACCAAAAAGGAAGAGTGGCTCTTCATTCGCGCACTCGCCACTCGGCCGCCCGGCGAAGCCAACGTGAAGATCAGCGACCCCAACACCACCACGCGGCCCGGCGATCAAACCATTCCCATCGCCGGCTGGATCGTTAGCCGCTTCGTGGAGCTCGATCTGCCCGACGCCGTAAAGGAGGGTACTGCTTCCGCCAACGTGCGCCCAGTTGCCTGGTTCGAACTCACCAAAGTCGCCGACCCCACCGGCTTGAAACCCGAATATCTCGTCGCTGGCGCCCGTGGACCCGATTCGCAACCCTGCGACTTCACGATCCTGCGGGTCTACACTTGGAATCCCAGGAAAACGCGCTACGAAACCGCCTTCATTGAAAATAATTTATGCGGCCAGCTACCCATCCGCGTTGGCAAAGGTCCCAAGTCCGAACCCGAATTTCGTTTTCGCACCAAGGATGAACCGAACGAAGACCGCGTCTACCGCTTGATGCAAACCGTGGTCCGCCGCATTCGCGAAGGCGGCTCGCTCATGCCTCCGCCGAAAAAATCCGGATCCAAATCCGCCAAGCCGGCAAAATCACCGGCGAAAGCAAAAACGAAGAAAAAGTCTTAAACTCAAATCCATGACTCTGCACATTAATGAATCCGAAGTTCGCTCCGTGCTCACCATGGCGATGGCGCTCGAAGCCGTTGAGGACAGCCTGCGCAAGCAAGCTCGCGGCGACGTGGTGGTGCAGCCGCGCCGCCGCTTCGAATTGCCGCAAGGTTTTTTCCATTACATGGCCGCCGCCGATTATGCGGCCGGCTACATCGCCGAAAAGCAGTACACCTACGTCGCGGGCAAAATTCGTTTTCTCGTCCTGCTCTACGAAATCGCCACCGGCGACCTGCTGGCTCAAATCGAAGCCGAGTATATGGGCCAATTGCGCACCGGCGCCGCCAGCGGCATCGCCACAAAATTTCTCGCGCGCTTTGACTCCCGCGTGGTGGCTATCATCGGCACCGGCGGCCAAGCCCGTACCCAGC
>DATCOK010000471.1:0-1659 GCA_036564765.1 Candidatus Acidiferrum sp.
CCTTTCGTTAGGGCCACGAGCGCTTTGTCGGCTGCCGCTTCCACGCCTGCGCCGCGCTTTTCCTTGCTGAAATAAACGTGCCGGAAACTCACGCGCCCGGGCTTCGCGTAACGGGCCACATTCTTCTCAAAAAACTTTCGCACTGCCGCATCCGCCGGCTCCGTCGCGCCCGCAATATCGCCCGTCAAAAACTCCATCTTCTGCGCCAGCCGTTGCCGCACAATCATGTCATCGCGATCCAACCCCAGCGCCTGCGCCTCCCGGTAAAAGACCTCCTCGCGAATGTGCGCCATGACCAGCCCGCGCAGCTCCTCGGCAGTCGGCGGCTTACCGAACTGCCGCTCAGAAGCGGCACGCAACTGCTCGATCACCGCCGCTGTCACTTCGATCCGCGGGGTCACAGTCTCCACCGGCCGCTGTTTCGTGCACCACCCGTTCAGCGCAAACAATGTCGCGCCGAGGAGGAGAAAGTGAAGCAACGGTTCCTTAAGCAGCCTTTTCATAATGTGATCTTCCCAAGAGTCGTTACCTTTGCTTTCCTACTTGGTTGCTAGCTCTAAAATCGAAATCCGGTCTCGATGTAAGGGCCGTTTAACTCGGTCTTGTTGCTGAAGCCGCCAGACGAGTAGTCGTATTTCAGATAGCGCCAGCCGACGTCGGAATAGAGCCAGCGGGTAATTTGAAATTCCAAGCCGCCTCCCACCTGCCAGGTGAAATCGGATGCGGCACCGAAGCCGCCAATATCGCCCTTGGCGTAGAATGAGACAGGCTTCACCACCTTTACCTTGCCGCCGATCCCAATCACTGGATCAACCCAGTCTTTCGACCCGGATACCCGCAGATTGCTCGGAATCCCCAGCCGATCACGAATCGCCGGGAAGCGCGGATCGCCGTCATCGAAAATTTGCAGGTCGCCGCTCATATAGTTATAGCGGGCGCCGGCAAAGAGAGAGAGCGATCCCTTTTCGCAGTCGATCAGGCGATAGCCCACGAATGCTTCGACGAAGGCGGATTCGACTTCGAGATTGGCTCGATCGAACAGCAGTCCGGGAAGTCTAACCGAATCGGATAGCTTTAGGTACTGACCGTCCCCAAAGAATTCCCAGCGGTTGTAGCGGACGTAAGCCGAGAGCGCGAAGATCGCATCAAGTCGCTGGAGAATATCCGTGAAGCCAACGTCCAACGGACTAAGGATTCCGCGAACGCCGAAATCGCCTGACAAGCCGGATAGCCATCCGGGAAGACCGATCCGGACCTCGACTTGCGCAGGAGTGCCACAGGCCGGGGCCGGAGTGGGAGAAGCGGCCTTATCGTCGCTGACCTCGGGGCCGGCGAAAACCATTGCAGCCGGCAGAATAAACGCCGCGAGCAGTAACGCGCGACCGAGAAGGCTCGTTAGACCTGGTCGATTCATCTTCAGTTTGGATGAATTTCCGTGATCTTCGATCCTTGGAAGCCAAGGCCACCCATCAAACCTTTTTGACTAAAGAAGAAGGCGTAGATGCCTTTCTTCAGGTTCGTCGTGCTGAGTGAGCTGGAGACACCTTGATCGACGACGACCAGACTCGGCGCGCTGCCCACCTCCCAACCACCGCCATCGTGCAGGTGGGCCATGGCTTTTTGATTCATGAAGAAGAGCGCATAGCCAAACTTCTGGAC
>DATCOK010000472.1:0-8008 GCA_036564765.1 Candidatus Acidiferrum sp.
GATGAATTGCAGGCGGCCGGCGGCGAGCCATTTGCGAATCCAGTGCAGGGCGATGCTGCCGATCCAGAGGTAGCGTTCCCGTCGCCGCGACTTGCCACCTGGATAGCCGCCGCGTTTTTCGAAATCGATAAGCGACAAGATCGCTTTCACGTTTCCGGCGGGATTCTGGTGAGCGTTGTTGGGGTGACGCCGGTACGCCACCGTGACAGGCGTTCGAACCACGACACAGGGACTGGCGGTTCCGTTCTGCAGGCACAAATGAAAGTCATCAAGCAACAGATTTGCGGCGGTGCGCTGCGAGCCGGACATTTTTTCAAAGACCGTGCGCTTGATGACGATGAGGCTATTGGATAAACCCATTTCAATGTCACGCGAAAGAAGGTCGGGGTAGACGGAAACCTCCACATCTCCCGGCCTGGTATTCACTTCCGCGGGCAACGGAGCGCCATCCTCGAATTCGACCCAAGTGCCAATGATCAGCGGCGGCGCGGAGCATTCGTTGATGACGAGGTTGTAGGCTTCTAGCGCGCCGGAGCAGAGCAAATCGTCGCTGTCGAGAAAGACAATGTATTCGCCTTGAGCATTGCGCGCGCCATGGTGGCGGGCAAATTCAGCACCGGAGTTGGGCTGGCGCAGAACTTTCAGTTGGGAGCCGTAGGAAGCGAGGACGGCCTGGGTGTCGTCGGTTGAGCCGTCGTCTACTACGATCAACTCATAGTCTTTGCAGGTCTGACGCAATACAGATGCGACGGCCTCGCGGTGCATGTATTGCGGCCGGTTGTAGACCGGCATGACGATGCTGAATCGCATGGGAACGCCCGGCGGCTGGCGCGAGCTAGGCGGTCTCCCATAGTTCAATGGGGTTGCCTTCGGGGTCGTGCAGGCGTGCGAAGCGGCCAATGGGATATTTTTCCGGGTCGACTTTCACGGCGATGCCGGCGGATTGCAGTTGGGCAACGAAGGCGTCGAGATTCTTCACGCGAAAATTGATCATCCACACTTTCTGGGCATCACCGAAATAGCCGGAATCCTGGGGAAAGGGCGCGAAGGCGGTGGGCCCGCTCTCTTGGGTCCAAGGATGCTCATCCTGCTTTTCCGGGACGCGATCGATGCCGAGCGTCGCGCGGTACCACTCCGCCAGTTCTTTTGGTTTTTGCGCGCGAAAGAAAAATCCGCCAAAGCCCAGGACTTTTTCCAAGTGCCCCCCTCCTTACTGCAAACTGCAGAAAATAGAATGCCGCCGCTAGATAAATCCCAGATGGTCAGGATACTTGGCCTGCAGTGAACTGACCAACATATCGAATTCCGGTAGGCCGCGAAGATTCTGGAGGCAGGCGTCCCGCAGAAAAAAGGGCCAGCAAGCGAAGCCAGTGCTTACGCTGCGCTCCAGCCATTCGAAGGCCACTTCGCTCCGGCCGAGGACGGCGAGAATGCAGGCTACCTGGTAGTAGGTATGATGCGAGTGGCCGAAAGATTTGGCGTTGGAGCAGGCCCTGTTGAGGTATTTGAGCGCGGCTTCGGTGCGTCCCATTTGCGCGTGGTAGACGCCCTGGAGGCTGGCGATGAGGGGCTCGTCGGGCAGAGCGCGCGCGGCCTCTTCCAGCAGGGTTTTCGCCTCTTTCCAATTGCCGGCCATCATGGCCAGCTGAGGCGCGAAATAAATCGGGTATTTGTTGCCGGGATTTTCCGCGCGCCACTCGGCAATGCGCGCGCGAGCGGCGTCGTATTCGTGATTCCAGATATGCACCTGCAGGATGCTGTGGCTAACGGATTTTTGCGGATGAAAGGAGCTGCCCTTCAAGTACATGCCGCGCGCGTGGTCGAGCAAACCGATGTGCGCAAGGATGGTGCCGAGTCGATTGTAGGCGTGCGGGAGATTTTGCTGAAGCTTGAGGGCGCAACGCAGCTCCTCGATAGCGTCAAGATGCTGATAATTTTTCGAAGGTCCCCAGAGGAGAAAGGCGTTGGCGACGTGGGCCTCGGCCAACTGCTGGTCCAATTCGAGCGCGCGGCGGCAGTGAAATTCAGCTTTCTCGAGTAAAGTTCTCGCGGGATCGAATTCGTAATGGCGCGTGGCGCAAACCACGGAAAGCGTGGCGTGGGCCAGGGCGAACGAAGGATCGCGGGCCACGGCGTGGCCCAGGTGCTCGGCGGATTCTTCCAGTAGCGCCGAATCGCCGGAAGAACTCAGGCGGTAGCCGAGCATGAATTCGGCGTAAGCCATGGGCTCGCGGCTGTAGCGCGATTGCCCTTGCGCGGAAGCCGGACCGAGGTGGCGATTCAGCGTGGCGGCAATCTGCCTGGCGATTTCGTCCTGTAGTTCGAAGAGTTGATGCAGATCGAGATCGCATTTGCGTTCGAAGCAGGCGGCTCGCAAGCGCGCGTCGAACATTTCGATGGCCAGGCGCAGTTGGCCTTTCGTAACCTGCAACGCGCCGCGAACCACGAATCGAGTGTTTAATCTCGCGGCGACTTCGGCACCGGAAGATTCGGGCGGCAGCGCCAATACGGCGGAAACGGGCAAGACGTTGACGCCCTGTAAATTTCCCAGCCGGGCGATGAGCGCGTCGGCAAATCCCAAGCAGAGGCCGCGATCGTCCGCGAAGTTTTCCGCGGGGGCGAGCGGAAGCACAGCAACCGACGGGCGGTTGACCCACGAGGCATCCATCGCGTTGCCGCGTTGTTCCGGAGTCTGCGAAGAATAGCTAGAGTGAACAGCTTGCGCGCCGGTCACCTGGATGGGGCCGACAAAACGGTAACCCTTGCCGACCACGGTCTCCAGAAATCGCGGATTGTCGGAATCATCGCCGAGGGCGGCGCGCAGCTTTCGAACGACGTTGTTCAGATTTCTCTCGGTGTCGACCAAGAGGTCCGAGCCCCAAAGTTTCTTGACCAGGTCTTCGCGAGGAACCAACTGATCGCGGCGAGCCACCAAAAAAATAAGCAGTTCCATAGGCTTTTTTTCGAGACGGACGCGGCGGCCGGAACGGCGGATTTCGTAGCGGCCGAGGTCCAGTTGCAAGTCGGGGACGAGCTGGTTTTTGCGGGCCATGGGGTGTTCGTTTCGGCCATTATCCCTCACCCTTCAATGATTTGCGAAGCTACATGAAAAACATAGAAAAGATACGCGGCCACGATTGGCGCGCCCCTGGAAATCCCCCAGGATGCCGGAGAAGCAAAATTACTTATGGGGGAAATTCGATGAACCGAGGTTTGATGGACCGGGTGTTGGTAGCGGCGGTTGTTTTGACTGGTCTCGCAGGAGTTGCAGGTTGGCTTTTCGTAACGTCCGTGCCGATCAGCGCTCATGAAAATAATATCTTCACGCCCGACACCGTGCCGTATGGTCCGGTACCGGCGTTCGTGCCCGCCGGGGCGCAAATCGCTGTGCTCGAAGGCGATCCTACAGCTTCCTCGGGCGACTACACCATCCGGCTCAAGATGCCGGACGGATACCGCATTCCGCCGCACTGGCATCCCAAACGCGAGAACGTCACAGTCATATCGGGGAATTTCAAGGTGGGCATGGGCGACAAATTCGACGAAAGCAAAATGGCCACATTTCCCGCTGGCAGCTTTGCGTTTCTCGATCCGGATATGCACCATTTTGCGATCGCCAAGGGCGAGGCGATAGTGCAGGTGCACGGCGTATCGCCGGTGCAATTCAACTACGTGAACGCGGAAGACGATCCGAGCAAGAAGCGTTAACGAGATTCGTTTTCGCCTTACACAGTATCCACATTCATGACAAGGCCGGTGGCGACCCCGGCCTTTTTTTAACCAACTGAGTTGCACTAGGAACCAATCGCCGCGGCTAGCGTGGTGTAAAAGCACGGGCACGTGGGGAGCACCGCGGAAGATGTGGAGGACTGCTCTTGTCGATTGATTAAGTTTTGTCGTTGCCGGCGCAGCGAGTTGGCCAACAAAAGCTCGATTATTTCCACGCCCCGAGCAAACGCCGAACGAGAATCAATTGCCCCAGATGATAGGCGTTGTGATCGGCCGCGACGAGCACCTGGCGCAACAGTGTTTGTCCGTCGCCGTGCAGGATTTTAGCGAAAAGGTCAGTGGAATCCTTGTTTAAAAGCGCGCAGAAGCGCTTATTATCGGCGCGGAAAGCGTCTGCACTTTTTTCCCAGGCCTGGGCGTCCGGCGGCGCAGAATCTTTCGGCCAGTAGCCATCGGGAAATTCCGGGGACTTGTGCTTGGGATCGATGGCAAATTCCAAAATATCCCATTGCGCGATGCGCAAATGCTCGAGCAATTGCCACGGCGAATGCTCCGCGCCATTGGGTATTTTCCCTTGCGATTCGAATGGCATGTCCTTTACCGCGTCGTTGAAAGCGGCGTGCGCCTCGCTTTCTTCCAGCAGTTTAACGAGCTGGCGCCGAAGCACCTTGGTATGGTCCACGTTGAACTCCTGCACGATCCAACAATTTTGGCCGAGCGCGTCGTGAAATGCTACCGCGGATCCATCGGCAGGCCGACGTAGTTCTCCGCCAGGGTTTGCGCCGCGGCACGCGAACTGGTGACGTAATCGAGTTCGGCGAGCTGGCGGCGCTGGTCGAATGGATTTTCCGGCGAGTGCCGGTGCAGCAGGGCGGTCATCCAGGAAGAGAACCGCTGCACTTTCCAGACGCGGCGCAAACAAATCTCCGAGTAACGATTCAACATATCCATCGCGCCGCGCGCGTAATATTCCGATAGGCCACTGGACAATACGCGCACGTCCGCGATGGCCAGGTTGAGGCCCTTGGCTCCCGTGGGCGGAACGATGTGCGCGGAATCGCCGGCCAAAAAGAGCCGGCCGTATTGCATGGGCTCGGCGACGAAGCTGCGCATGCCGGTGACGCTTTTCTGCACGAGGGGGCCTTCAGTCAGCTTCCAACCATTCGACAACTCGAAACGGCGCTGCAATTCGGACCAGATGCGCTCATCGGGCCACTCGGCGAGGTCTTCTTCTTGCCCGCATTGCAGATAGAGCCGGCTAATCTCCGGCGAACGCATGCTGAGCAAGGCGAAGCCCCGTTCGTGATACGCGTAGATCAATTCGTGCGAGGACGGTGGCGCCTGCGCCAGAATTCCCAGCCATGCGAACGGATAAGTTTTTTCGTACTCGGTAATCACAGCCGCGGGAATCGACGGCCGGCAAACGCCATGAAAACCGTCGCAACCGGCAATGAAGTCGCAACGCAGTTGATGCGCCGCGCCGTCGTATTCGAAATGAATCTCCGGGTGTTCTCCGTCCAGGCCTTGTAGGCGAACATTTTCGGCATTGAAAAGGATGTGGCCGTTGGCCGCGAGCCTTGCCGCGACTAAATCCTTGATCACTTCGTGTTGCGCGTAGATAACCACGCCTTTGCCACCGGTCAGTTCGCGAAAATCGATGCGGTGACCGCGGCCCGCGAAGCGCAGTTCCACGCCTCCATGAAAAAGCCCCTGACGCTGGAGCCGGTCTCCAAGCCCGGTCTCGATCAGCAGGTCGACGGTTCCCTGTTCGAGCACGCCTGCGCGGATGCGTTCTTCAATGTGCTTTCTGCTGGCCGATTCGAGCACCACCGACTGAATGCCTTGCAGATGCAGAAGGTGCGAGAGCATCAACCCGGCAGGGCCGGCGCCAACGATGGCAACCTGAGTGCGCATATTCATGGCTGAGACCGCTAGCAAGCGGCAAACTCCGGAAGCCGCGTGTTTTGTGCGACATTACCGCAAAGATTCTAACGATAGAAATCGTGACGCTGTAACCTTGGAATGGCCCCCGTCCTCAAAGTATCATGGGTGTAAGCCGTGCCCGCCCGCGGGAGTTCCGAATTGGCTCCCACAAAACCGATGCCTGAGAAAGCTGAAAAAGCTAAAAAGAAGCTGAATATCACCAAAAAGTTGAGGATCGTCGATCTTCTGCGTCCGCATTGGACTGCGCTGATTTTGGCTTTTGCCGCGGTGCTGGGCGAAACGCTGACGGACGTACTCGAACCTTGGCCGGTCAAAATTGTCGTCGACAACCTGCTGCAGCACAAGCGCCTGCCGGGGTGGATCCAGCATTTCGTAGACTCCGTTTTTGGCCAGAATCAGCTGGCCGTTCTGAACTTTGCGGTGGGCGCGGTGGCCAGCATCGCAATCGTCGGAGCGCTGAGCTCCTACGCCGAAAAATATCTGACCACCAGCGTCAGCCAGTGGGTCACCCACGATTTGCGGCGCATGCTGTACCAGCACATCCAGCGACTGTCGCTCGCTGAGTATGACGAGACCCGCACGGGCGATTTGATTTCACGCGTTACCAGCGATATCGACGCGGTGCAGGACTTCGTGAACTCCGCCCTCCTGGGCATCCTGGTGAACGTGCTTACGCTGGTGGGCATGATCGGCGTGATGTTTTACATCAACTGGCGCTTCACGTTGATTGCCCTGTCGGTTTCGCCGGTGCTGTTCGTGTTCGTGTATTTCTTCACCCACCGCATCAAGAAATTTTCGCGGCAGGTGCGTAAGAAAGAGAGTGAACTGACCTCGGTCGTGCAGGAGGTGTTCACCTCCATTCGCGTAGTGAAGGCCTTCGCGCGCGAGGATTACGAGCAGGAACGCTTCGAAGCACACAGTCTCGAGAACGTCGAGACTGCGCTGAAGGCGCGCAGCCTGAAAGCCAAGCTGGCTCCCCTGGTTGAAGTCATCGTGGCTATCGGCACCTGCCTGGTGCTGGGTTATGGGGCCAGGCTGGTCCTATACGGGCAATTGAGCGCCGGCGTGCTGATCGTTTTTCTTTTGTACCTAGGGAAAATGTACAAGCCCATGCGCGACTTGTCCAAGCAGACTGACACGGTTTCGAAGGCCACGGTTGGTTACGAGCGCATTCAGGAAGTTCTCGATATCGAAAGCAAGGTTCGCGACCTGCCCAAGGCCAAGAAGGCGCCCAAGTTTAAGGGCGAGATCGAATTCGACCATGTGAGTTTCAGTTACGAAGCCGGTAAGGATGTGCTGAAGGACATCAGCCTCGTCATCAAACCGGGGCAAATTGCTGCACTGGTAGGTCCTTCCGGCACGGGAAAAAGCACGGTCATCAGCCTGATTCCCCGTTTCTACGATCCCACCTCCGGTAAAGTCAAAATCGACGGGCGCGACGTCCGCGAGTACAAACTGAAATCGCTGCGCGAGCAAATCAGTTTTGTGCTGCAAGACACACTGCTGTTCCGCACTTCGATCTGGGAAAACATCGCCTACGGAAAGCCGGGCGCCTCGCGGAAAGAGATCGAAGCGGCTGCCAAGTTGGCCAACGCGCACGAGTTCATCGAAAAAATGCCGGAAGGCTATGACACCATGGTGGGAGAGCGCGGCGTTTTGCTCTCCGGCGGGCAGCGGCAGCGCATCGCGATAGCGCGCGCCGTGATCCGCGACACCCCCATCTTGATTCTGGATGAGCCGACTTCCGGCTTGGACGCCGCTTCGGAACAGCTGGTGATCGAGGCGCTGGACCGGCTTATGAAGGGCCGCACCACGTTGTTGATTGCGCATCACCTGGGCACAATTCGGCACGCGGACTGCATCTTTGTCGTAAAAGATTCAGAGCTTGTGGAACACGGCACGCATGAAGAACTGCTAGCCGCCGGCGGAACCTACGCGGAGTTGCATAAGATTCAAACCTCGCAAGGGGTGGAGCAGGCGGCGGAAGGACCGGCAGCGTAAATCTCTTTTCGAGGCGCAAACGACATGATGCGGACGATTACCAGATACGTGCTGCCGATTGCCGGTTTGGCGATTCTCTCCGGCGCGTCGGTTCGCGCTCAGGATCCGGTCAGCAAGGCCATCGAAGCGAAAACGCAGATTCCGGTAGTCATCTGGCACGAGACCGTGGATGTTCCGCAACTGAATCTGATTTACGGAGCTGGCGGTAAGGAAGATGCTCCTTCTCCCGATGCCAAATATAAGTTCAAGAAAGAGGACGAGAGCGGAACAAATCCCAAATTCGACGTGGAAGACGACAAGGGCGTGCACTGGCGGGTGAAGCTGGGGCCCGAGC
>DATCOK010000473.1:0-6004 GCA_036564765.1 Candidatus Acidiferrum sp.
AAAGTAGACCGCTGGCGTCACGCGGATCGCAAATTTACCCCGCCAATAAAAAAATCCTCGCGCCCTGGCGGGAGTCAAGGCGAGAGGATCCTTCTTCCTAACAACCGAAATAATGCTTTTTTACGCGAGTACGCGCTTCAAGGCCAAAAGGCCGATTAACCCAGCGCCGAGCAGCATGAAGCTTCCCGGTTCGGGTGTGGACGTGGTTGTAGTGGTGACCAAGCTGGAACTCCACGGGGTAACCAACGCGAGATTGCCGTCAGCATCTTCCGTGAACGCCATAAAGATAGTTCCTGCCGGCTGGCCGCCGGGCAACGTTACGGTTTGCGGATTGTCGGTCCAGGTCCCGATGGCGAGATCGGAAACGTTGAAGCTCAACGCCGCAATACCCGTCGCTCCGGATTCCTGGCTGATGGCGCTGGCAAGATTCGGGAATACCGAGCCGTTGCCCACGCCTAGCACGGACCAGAGCGTCGTTCCGTTGTCATTCCAATTACCGGTCAAATCCGCGACCGGCTGCAAAATCGCCAGGAACAACGAATCGCCAGTGGGGTTGCCGCTGAGGAACGCTGTGGTGGCGCTTCCGCTAATGGGAATCACGCTGCTTGCGCTGCAACCTGTGCTGACATCGCACAAGTGGATGTTGTCTGCTTTAGCGGCGCCTGCAAAGGCAAAACTAAGTGCCAATGCAAGGACTCCGCCGAGAATACTGCTCTTCATGCTTCCTCCCGTAATGTGGTCTGCATCCCCACTAAAGTCATGGGTACACAACTAGATGCATTACTTTCACAATAGCGCGGGAAGCCTTTCCGCGAAAGGTAAAAATGATGGATGGCAAAGAATTTTTGACGTTAATTTAGCCCCAATCGCACAAACGTGACGTTCTAGTATTAGTAGGCCTAACTGTGTACCTATCTGGTACACACGGAACTACCGACCGCCTCCACCAATTTTTGGATCGCTGGTGCGGGCATGAGGAGTAATTGCTCCTTGGGCTTCTCCGCTTGCTGAACTATCGCCACCTGCTGCGCCTTCCACGAGGAGTCCGCGCTACCGCCGCGCTCCATGGCATCGAGGGCCGCTAGGCCCGCGGTCGCAGCGGATGTCAAATCCTGCGACGTCACAGCAACTTCCTTTACCAGAGACGACCGCTGTATGAGGGGCTGGAGCTTGGCGTCATTGTCGCGCCACAGAGTCAGCTGCGCCCTTAACTGCGCGCCGAGCGTCGCATCGCGGCAACTTGAGGCCAGATACTTATCCACCAATTCGCTGAATTCGCGCGCTACCCGGCTCTCCAGGTGAATCGCATCGACCACGCGATTCATTGGGGTAGTGCTCATCGCCGGCGTGGGAGCCATTTCCTCCCGTTGATAATCCTTCACCGGCTCGATCACATCCGCCAAAGTTTTCAACGCTGCGAACTCGGTGGAATTCGCAGCTCCGGCAACCCGGTGCAGCATCTGCGTGTAACTAATCTCGTGCGTCAGACCTAGCCAACTGAGTTCGGCGCTAACCACCTGCATGCGCGCGTACATCGACGCCGGATCGCGCACGTCCTGGGGCGACCACAGTCGCTCGGCGATCGCCGCATTGCGCGGCCAGATACGCGAGTCAATATTTTCCGCGTTCACATATTCCGACCACATGCAGGACTCGCCGCCGAGAATGCGCTTCTTCTCTTCCGGCGATAGATTCGCGGCTGCGTCGCTCATGGGGTCAACCGCATAGTGCCGCGCCGCGCTCCAGCCCAGGTCCAGGTAATAGCCGTTTGAAAGAATTCCGCGATAGCCTTGCCTCGCGGCGTCCGCCAGCGACTGTTGGCCCCGCCAAGACTGGATCACAATATCTTTCGGCAGCGTGGGATCCAGCACTTCGTCCCAACCCACCATGCTTTTCCCGTGCTTGCTTACGATGGCTTGCAGCTTTTTGTTGAAATACAACTGCAGCCCCGCGTTGCCTTTCAATTCATGCGCGCGAATGAACTCCTGAATTTTGGGGTTGGCATCCCACTGCTTGCCATTAACTTCATCCCCGCCCACGTGGAAGAACTGGTCGGGAAAAAGCTTCGCCATCTCGCCGATGAACTCGTCCAAGAATTTGTAAACTTTGTCGTTGGTGGGATCCATGGCCGGATCGAATACGCCCCATTTGCGTTCGATCTCGTACGGCCCCGGCCCGCTGGCCAATTCCGGGTAGCCTACGAACCAGGCAGTGCTGTGCCCCGGCAGATCGAATTCCGGCACCACTCGAATCCCGCGTTCCCGCGCGTAGCCGATTAGTCCGCGAATCTCTTCCTGGGTGTAATAAAAATTGTCTGAGCCTTTTTCTTGCAGCTTGGGAAACTTCTTGCTCTCCACACGGAAGCCTTGGTTCTCCGACAGGTGCCAGTGAAAAACATTCATCTTCACAGCTTCCATGCCGTCGATATTCCGCCGCAAAACGTCCAGAGGAATAAAATGGCGGCCCGAATCAATCATCAAACCGCGCCAGGGAAAGCGCGGCGTATCGTTGATAACTACGGCCGGTGCGACAAACCCATCCGGCGAAATGGTCACGAGCTGCAAAAACGTTTGCAGTCCGTGCAGCGATCCCAGATCGGTGGCTGCCGTGATCGTCGCACCGGTTGAATTCACCTCCAGCTTGTAGGCCTCGTCCTCGCCCAACTCCTGCACCGGCTTGCTGTCCCGCTCAGTGCGCACCACCAGCGTTCCTTTTCCGCCGCGCATCTTTTCCGCTGCCATCAGCAATCCGGTTTGTTTGGCCAAACGCTCTGCAAATCGCTGCGCCGCGCCCTGCAGCCGCTCATCCGTGTGACCCGTCAGGGCCACGGAAAACGTCGAGTCAATCTTCAGACTGCCGCTTCCCGCCTGCACGCTCGACGGCATCGGCATCAAATTCAGCTCTTGCATCTGTTGCCCTCGGACCACCGGCAACGCCAAACAAGCGCACGCCGCCGCAAAAATCGATGCTCGAAACGCAGCTTTCAGCTTCTTCATTTTTCGCCCTTAAATCGAAATAAGACTGGGTTTTTGTGCTCTGCCAACGATGCACCGCATACTGTCACACTCCGCGCGTGTTGTGCAGCCCTTTTTGGCCGCGGCCACGATTGCCTGACAACCGTGTCCCCACGTGGGTTAGAATAATCGGATTCTGTCCGGACTCGCGCAACGCAAAATGAAAACTTCCGTCGCCATCTATCCCGGTTCTTTCGATCCCGTCACCAACGGGCACCTCGATCTCATCGAGCGTGGCGACAAAATGTTCGACCTGGTAATCGTCGCGGTCCTGCAGAACGTCGACAAGCAACCGCTCTTCAGCGTTCCGGAACGCGTGGAGATGCTGCGCGAAGTCACCAAGCAGTGGCCCGGCGTGGAGGTGGATGTCTTTCAAGGTCTGCTGGTTGATTATGCGCGAAAACGCGGCGCCGGAGTCATTCTCCGCGGCATCCGCGCCGTTTCTGATTACGAATATGAATTGCAGATGGCACTCATGAATCGCAAGCTCGAACCGCGCCTCGAAACCGTGTTTATGCTGCCCGGCGAGCCGTACAGTTATCTGAGCGCGAAGTTGGTGCGCGAAATCGCCCAACTCGGCGGCCCGCTGACCGATCTTGTTCCGCCAGTCGTGGAACAGCGGCTGCGCGCCAAGATCGCCTAGAATTTCAGGGTTGAAACCGCGCCATATTGGCGCTAATCGTCGTTTCACACTTTCATCAGGATGGACACATGCCGACTACAGTAGCACCGGTGCAACTTACCGACCGCATCAACCGCATTCAAATCTCTCCCACCGCAGCGGTCATTGCTGAGGCGGAGAAACTGAAGTCTCGCGGCGTCGATGTCGCCGACTTCGGACCAGGTGAACCGGACTTTCCGACTCCGGATCACATCAAGAAGGCCGCCATCAAAGCCATCGACGAAAACAAAACCAAGTACACCGCCACAGCCGGCATCATGCCGCTGCGCGAAGCGATCTGCGCCTGGCACAAGCGCGAGCTGGGCTCCGGCTACGAAGCCAGGGAATGTGTGGTCAACGTTGGCGGCAAGCATTCCATTTTCAATCTCGCCAGCTTGCTCATTCAGAACGGCGACGAAGTCATTATCCCTGCGCCCTACTGGGTCAGCTATCCCGACATCGTCAAATACGCGGGAGGCACACCGGTTTTTGTGCAGGCCAAATCGGAAGACGGATTCAGTGTGAAAGCCAGCGCCATTGAAAAAGCCATCACGCCCAAAACGCGCATGATTTTCGTCAACTCTCCGAGCAATCCCTGTGGCGGCGTGGTTGATCCCGAGGAGTTCGAACGCATTCTCGCGCTTTGCAAAAAACACAAAATTTGGCTGATGAGCGATGAGTGCTACTCGCACTTCACCTACGAACCGCATAAGCCCTATTCCGTTGCCGCGGCCGCGGGAGCCAAAGATCACGTGGTAATCATCGGCTCTATGTCCAAGACCTTCGCGATGACCGGCTGGCGCGTGGGCTACACGCTCGCGCCTGAAGCGCTGATACAGGCTTCTATCAAGTTGCAGAGCCAGTCCACTTCCAATCCCACGTCGATCGCGCAGTACGCTGCGCTCGAGGCCATGCGCGGCTCCATGGATTCGGTTCCGGCGATGCTCGCGGAGTATGCGCGACGGCGGAGACGCATCGTCGATGGCCTGCGCTCCATTCCCGGGGTCACTTGCGAAGATCCGGGCGGCGCGTTCTATGCCTTCCCGAATATTTCCGCGCATCTCACCGGCGCGAACGCGCTCGCGAAATCGTGCACGGAAGTCACTAAACTCTTGCTCGACAAAGTGCAGGTCGCGGTGGTGCCGGGCGAAGCGTTTGGCGCTCCCGGCTATCTACGGCTTTCTTACGCCACCTCCATCGAACGTATTGACGAAGGATTGCGGCGACTGCATCGCTTCTTTACGCGCGCCGAAGCCGCCGCGTGAGCCGTGCGGCCCCAGCCCATTCGCATCGAGCCACAATTCCTGCCGCGCATCTGGGGCTCGCGCACGCTTGCGCCTATTTACCGGGATAAAACAAATCTTCGCGAGCCTATCGGAGAAGCGTGGCTTACCGGCCCTCAAAACGAAATCGCTGAAGGCCCGCTAAAAGGCACCCTCGAATCCGCATGGAATAATATGTCCGCGGAATGGCGCGGCTCTTCATTTTCACCGCCGCAATCGGGAAATTCAAAATTTCCGATCCTCGTAAAATTTCTCTTCCCGGCCGCGCGGCTTTCCATCCAGGTGCATCCTGGGGATGAATTCGCCGCCCGAAACGAAGCGCCGGGCGAATCTGGCAAAACAGAAATGTGGCACGCTGTTTCCGCTGAGCCTGGGGCCACGCTGTTGCTGGGCCTCGTGCCGGAAATTAGCCAAGAGCGATTCACGTCATCGGCGAAGAACGGCGGCCTCGAAACCTTTTTGCAGCGTCTGCCGGTTTATCCCGGCGACACTTTTTTCGTTGCGCCCGGAACACCCCATACCATCGGACCCGGCATGATCCTCTGTGAAGTGCAACAGAATTCCGACCTTACCTACCGTTTGTACGACTACGACCGGAGAGACTCGAAGGGAAAGCCCCGCCAGTTACACATCGAAAAAGCCATGGCCGTCATCGACTTCCACAATCGCCGCGGCGGCAAGGTCGCTTCGCTTACTCTCAGCTCGTCAGACGGAATTAAAAAAATGCTTCTCGCCGCGTGTCCGTATTTCGCCGCTGAGCGCTGGGATCTGTCTACTCCGTATCCAGGAAAATCCGATCCAGAGCGATTCGAGCTTTTGACAATTCTAAACGGCCGAGGCTCGCTTGATTACAGCGGCGGCGGAGTGGCCCTTCAGCAAGGGGAGTGCTGGTTTTTGCCCGCAAATCTCGGCCAGTTTTCCTTGCGCCCCGAAGGCGATATCTTGCTGTTGAGGAGTTTCGTACCGAAGCTGGGCCAACTTCGCGATGAACTCGCAAAAAGCGGGACCTCCCGCTCCGCGATTGATAAGGTTTTGTTCAATTGAAC
>DATCOK010000474.1:0-4212 GCA_036564765.1 Candidatus Acidiferrum sp.
ATCCAATCGCCTGCAGCAGACCCAGGATGAAGAGCGCCGCCACATCGCGCGCGAGTTGCACGACAGCGCGGGACAAGTCGTCACCGCGCTGGCCATGAACATGGGATCGATCGCGCAAAAGTCGGCACAGCTGGATGCCGAAGTCTTGAAATCGGTGCGCGACAGCGAAGACTTGATCCAGCAACTGGCCAGGGAAATTCGCACCATGTCCTACCTGCTGCATCCTCCCTTGTTGGATGAGAATGGGTTGGCGGAAGCCCTGCGCTGGTACATCGTGGGATTAATGGAACGCAACGACGTGGCCATCGAACTGGACATCAGCCCGGAGTTCGGCCGCCTGGCCAACGACGTGGAGTTGGCGGCCTTCCGGATTGTGCAGGAGGCGTTATCAAATATTTACCGCCACTCCGGAAGCAAAACCGCAACGATCCGTCTGCGGCGCGCGGATCGGCGAGTGTACCTGGAGATCGAGGATCAGGGCACGGGCATGTCACCGGAAAAACTGGCGGGGGTGCAGCGCCAAAGTGCCGGCGTGGGCATTACCGGCATGCGCGAGCGGATCCGCCATTTGAAGGGCACCATGAAAATGGAGTCGACCGGCAAGGGCACCAAAGTCCTGGTCGAATTTCCCGCCTAACGTCGCCTTGGCTACTGGTAGACTCCGCTGCTCTCCCGTTCCTAAGCCGCTGTAAGCCGCCGCCCACTGACTCACCCGATCTCGGCACACCGTGAATCGGCAGATCTGAGCAATCAGTTCGCCGATGATCTCACCTGATTCTTGGCAAACCTCCAGCCATCCACTCAGACCAGTCATTCCGACCGGAGCAGCCCGTCGCTTTTTCCCCAATTGCGCTCCTGCGAAATTGCCGGGCTACGCAGTGGAGGAATCTCTCTTCGATCGCTCGCGCACCCTCGACTCTGCTTTTTCTTCCACTAGAAAACAAATCGGGCAAAAAAAGAAACCGGCAGAGCGTGATGGGCTCTGCCGGCTGTCGCGTTTAGGTTGTTAGGACTACCGGTGGTGGTCGTCGCGGTGGCGGTCGTCGCGGTCGTGATCACGCCAGCGGTCCCGGTCGCGGTTCCGGTCGCGGTCCCACTGATGATGATGCTCGAAACGTCCGCGGTCGCCATTCCAGTAACCTTCATAGAATTGGCCGCCTTCGTAACGGGGACCTACCCACGTCGCCCCCCCATACGGAGGTCGAGTCCAGTAACCCGAGTGCCAGCGGTAATGCCGACCCACCGGATACCAATAACCGTCCACCCAGTAATAATCGGGTCCCGGAGCCACTGGACGCACGCGAACTACCCGGGGCCTCGGAGGCGGACCGATCCTGATGCCAACCGCCACCTGTGCGCTTGCCGAGTGCGCACCTGCGAGCAGCATCGCACCCAGAAACGCCGTGCCTAGCAGTTTTCTGATCATGAGTTTTCTCTCCTCTTGAAACATAGCCGTAGTTCTTGATTAGGGACGGAGACTCGCTAATTATTTCAGCGCCGAAGGCCCGCTGAAATAGAGCGAAGCCTGTATTTACCCTTTAGGCTAGACGCGCCGAAAAACCGAGTCGACTGCATTCTCATCCTCGCTTCGTATAACACCGAAAAGTTTTGCCGGTTGCGCGAGAAAACTAGACGATCGCTGTGCAGGAAACGACACAGGCCGCGGCAAAGGCGCGGGCATCCTTGGGGTGATAGAGAGGCAGGCAGGCCGCACGATCCGCCGGCTGGTGGATCGAAGACACCCGCGCGTTATTTTATACGACCCGCTGGATTGCCTTGTTACTCTGGGCAAGTCCCTGAACCGGAACTGTTCTGTCCGTCACGACCAGGAATCTTGCCGTACGCCGGTCAATGTCAATCACTATGAATCCATTCGACTCCGCGATTTTCACTTTTTTTAATGGGTTCGCGCACCGTTCCTGGGCCTTCGACACCTTTGTGAGCCTGTTGGCCGAGAACTATCTTCTGAAAGGCGGGCTGATTGTGGCGCTGATCTGGTGGGCCTGGTTTCGCCCAACCGAAAATCAGGCGGATAACCGGCGCTATTTGCTGGCGGGGATGCTGGCGTGTTTGTTTTCCGTCATCGTAGCCCGTTCGCTGGCGCACCTGCTTCCTTTCCGCGCCCGGCCCATGGCCAATCCCCTAATAAATTTTCAACACCCTTATTCCTGGAAAGGAGAAGGCCTGATTGATTGGAGCTCTTTTCCCAGCGATCACGCGGCGGTTTTTTTTGCCTTGGCCGCCTGCATCTTTTTTGTATGGCGATCGGCTGGAATCGTGGCCCTGTTCCACACTTTCTTTTTCATTTGCCTTCCGAGGATTTATCTCGGCTACCACTTTCCCACGGATATTCTCGGCGGCGCGGCTCTCGGCATCAGCTTGGCCTACCTCGCGCGGGCGCCAGAATCCGCGAATGGGTCGGGGATTTGGCCGCGAAATGGACCAGCGTATCCCCGGGAAGTTTTTATGCCTGCCTGTTCTTGCTGACCTTTCAGATTGTAACCATCTTCCAACCCGTCCGCGATATCGTGCACTTCTTCTCTTTGCTCGTGCACGGGCGCACCTCCTGAGCTCCCTATCGTCTGCCACCGCTAAACATCTTTCCTGAAAGCAGCCTCGCCCCCTCTCGATCTCGACTTTGCACACGTTTTGCGAACACCTTCTACGTTCCAAATGCCCGCGTCTTGAGGCAGAATGGCTGCGCCATCAGGAGAAGAAATATGAATCGCAGCGCGTTAATTGCTTTTGCCGGACTCGGTGTCTTATCGCTGGTATTTGCCGGCGTGCACGGGAGCGCCAGAGTCTCAGCGGACGAGCAGATGCTTGCGGGCTACTCCGCCGAATCTTCCCGGACCGAACGCCAGTGGGAAGTGAAGTTTCGCGAGGTCCCCAAGCCCGAGAATTTGCGCGCGTACATGGAACATCTGTCGGCCCACCCGCACAACGTGGGCACGATCTACGATAAGGAAAACGCGGAGTGGATTGCGGCACGCTTCAAGGAATTCGGCCTGGACACCCACATCGAACAATTCGATGTGCTATTCCCCACGCCGAAAGAACGCGTGGTCGAACTGGTGGACGGCGGGCCGAAGTTCAAAGCCAAGCTGCAGGAGCCGGGGCTGAAGGAAGATCTGACGTCGAATCAGCAGTCAGAGCAACTGCCTACGTACAACGCCTATTCGAAAGATGGGGATGTGACCGCCGAGCTGGTCTATGTGAACTACGGCATCCCGGAAGACTACGAGCAACTGGAGCGCATGGGCGTTTCTGTGAAGGGCAAGATTGTGATCGCCCGTTATTACCATTCCTGGCGCGGGATCAAACCCAAAGTTGCGGCCGAACATGGCGCGGTGGGCTGCCTGATCTATTCCGATCCCCACGAAGATGGTTTTGTCGAAGGCGAAACATTCCCCGCGGGTCCGTGGCGACCCAAAGATGGCGTGCAGCGCGGCAGCGTCGCGGATATGCCCTTTTATCCCGGCGATCCTTTAACACCGGGAGTCGGCGCGACCAAAGATGCCAAGCGTTTGAAGGTCGAAGATGCGCCGACCATTACAAAAATTCCCGTTCTGCCGATTTCCTACGCCGATGCCCAGCCGTTGCTGGAAGCCCTGACCGGGCGAGTGGCTCCCGAAGCGTGGCGCGGCGGATTGGGTATCACCTATCACGTGGGCCCGGGCCCCGTGAAAGTACATTTGAAAGTGAAATCCAACTGGGACATTAAACCGGTGTACGACGTAATCGCGAAAATTCCGGGAGCCACGCTGCCCGATGAATGGGTAATTCGCGGGAATCATCACGACGCCTGGGTCAACGGCGCCGAAGATCCCACTTCCGGGATGGTCGCGGTGCTCGAAGAAGCGCGCGGCTTGGGCGAATTGCTGAAAGCCGGATGGAAACCCAAGCGCACCATTATCTATTGCGCGTGGGATGGCGAAGAGCCGGGCTTGCTGGGCTCCACCGAATGGGCCGAGCAACACTACGAAGAGTTGCGCGCGCACGCCGTGGCCTACATCAATTCCGATTCGAATGGCCGCGGCTATCTCGAGATTGCCGGTTCGCATTCTCTGGAAAAATTCAGCAACGACATCGCCAGGGAAATCGCCGACCCGGAAACAAAATTGTCGGCCTGGAAACGCAATCATCTACACGAAATTTCCACCGCCAAATCCGCCGAGGATCGCGAAAAAATCCGCCAACGCGGCGATGAGC
>DATCOK010000475.1:0-3515 GCA_036564765.1 Candidatus Acidiferrum sp.
ACTCTTCGACGTCCAGAATCGAGCTGGTCTCTCGACCCACTTCGTTGAGCAGCAGTAGTGTTTCCGCTTGCGTACGCTCTTTCTGGTACAGACGCGCATTTTCAATGGCAACCGCCAGGCGACTCGCCAGCAACGTCAGAATATTTTGCTGATCGGGAGTGAAATAATCGGGATGGCGGCTTTGAATATCCAATACGCCGACGCATTTCCCCTGCAGCATCAGCGGAACGGCCAACTCCGAACGCACATTTTCGATCGCGCTGATGTACCGCTCGTCTTTGGACGTATCGTTCACCAGCACCGGCTGGCCGGTGGCGGCGGCCGTGCCGGTGATTCCGTGGCCCAGAGGAACGCGTATGTTTTCCACGAGGTCCCGCGGATAGCCAATGGAGAAACGATGCTTGAGGTAGGCACCGTCGCCTTCCAGCATCAGCACGCCAAAAATTTCGTAGTCGATATGCCGCTTGATCAGTGCCGCGGTGCGCGCCAGCACCTCGTCCAAGTCGAGAGACGAGTTGACCCCTTCACCAATTTCGGTGAGCGTCGACAACACCTCAGCGGAGAGCGGGACGTCGATCGTTTCGGGCGCAACATCGGCCCGTGCTGGTCCTGGATTCATTGCGTGTCACTATTATAGCAGGCGTGCATCGTTGCTGAGACGGCGTGTCGTTACAGTGAGTTACAGCTTTTAACGCCCAGCCGCGTACTTTTCAACGGCCTGCCGCACGATAGCCACTCCGTTACTCGTCCCGATTCGGCTCGCGCCCGCTTCCGCCATTTTCAGCAGATCTTCCAAAGTTCGAATCCCCCCGGATGCCTTGACGCCCATTTCCGCGCCCACCGCCTTGCGCATCAGCGCCACATCCGCGATCGTCGCTCCCGCGGTACTGAAGCCCGTGGAGGTCTTCACGAAATCCGCGCGCGCCTCCTTCGCCAGTCGGCAAGCCCGCACTTTCTCCTCGTTATTCAGCAGCGAGGTTTCGATGATGACTTTCAATATCGCGCCCCGGTCGTGAACCGCTGCGGCCAGACTTCCCATCTCCGCGCTCACCGCTTCGTCGTCGCCCGCTTTCAAATTTCCAATGCTGATCACCATATCAATCTCTTGCGCACCCCTCGATAAGGCATTGCGAGCCTCATCCAGCTTGGCGACCGCCAAATTCGCTCCCAAAGGAAATCCCGCCACCACGCAGGTATTCACTCCGGAACCACGCAGCGCATCCGCCACCAAGTGGGTAAACAGCGAGTTCACGCACACCGAAGCAAACTTAAATTCGAGCGCTTCCCGGCAGATTCGCTCCGCATCGCTTCGCGTAGCCTCTGCTTTCAACAAAGTGTGATCAATCAGCGCTGCGACTTGCTGCACGCTGGTGGGCAGACTCGTCACTTTCTGCGCCCTTTCTTCACTGGAACTTTTCCGATGGTCAAGACCGACACGTCTAACAAATTGCGGTAGCGCTCCGCGTAGTCCAACCCGTATCCCACTACAAACTCATTCGGAATCCGAAAACCCACATAATCCGCCTGCACTGACGTGACTCTGCGGTCCGGCTTATCCAGCAGCGCCGCCACTCGCAGATGTTTAGGTTTCCGTTGCTGAAAAATACTCAGCAAATACTGCATGGTCATCCCGGTATCCAGAATATCCTCGACCACGATCACCGTTTTACCTTCAATACTCGAATCCAGATCTCTCGTCAGCCGCACCTGCCCCGACGAATGCGTATCGTCGCCATAACTCGACACCGCGATGAAATCGAACGACACTTCCCCAGGAATCTGTCGCGCGAGATCCGCAAGAAAAAATACCGCGCCCTTCAACACTCCCACGAGATGCAGCGGTTCATCCGCAAAATCCTTGCGAATCGTCCTGGCCAGTTGCCCGATACGCCGCTTGATGCGCTCGCGCTGAATCAGCACCCGCACGTTCTCCGGCGGCCGCTCCACCTGCCCTTCTGTAAGATTCCGAGGTGTTGCCATAGTTTTCGAACCGAACCGAGACTCTAGCGCACGCCTCACTCGCAGAGCAAGCGCAGTTGATCCGAATGACGTTAGGATAATTCATCATCGCGCCAACTTTTTTCTGGAGGCCCTATGCCAGCATCACAGCCCGAACCGTGGCTGCGCTCAAGCCATTCTGAAATCGCACCAGTGCCCCGCGCGGTTATTCACGCCCTCGAACTGGCGCAAGAAGACCTGCTGCACTGGTGCGCACCGCTTACCGCGCAGCAACTAAACGCCCAGCCCGCCGGCCTCCCGTCGCTAGCCTTTCACCTTCGCCACATCGCCCGCAGCATCGACCGCCTTCTCACCTACGCGGAAGATCGCCAGCTCAGTGAGCAACAATTGCAGCATCTGCGCACCGAAAGCGATCCTCTCTCTTCCCCGAACGAATTATTCGACGAACTGCGCACTACCCTCGCAGCCAGCCCCCTAAGAATCCGCAAACTGGGTGAACAACCAGCCACATTGATCGCAGTCCGCCATGTCGGCCGCAAGCAACTGCCAACCACCGTCGCCGGCTTGCTCATCCATGTAGCCGATCACACCCAACGCCACGTTGGCCAAGCCATCACGACCGCAAGAGTTCTCCTCGCCCAGTCCACCTGATCCGATCGCTCACTCGCGGATCGCCCGCATACCGCGTTGCTCCAAGGCAACGTCTACGGATAGAATCGATTCCACTTGGTATTCTTCTGCGACTGCCGTCAAGGGCAAGAGCCTTGTGACGGCGTTCGTCCCGCAGTGGTTCGCCGAGACCGAGCCAAATCCAGAAGTAAATTTGTCGCCGGTGAAAGGCTCTAGAATTTGTGTGGAATAGCTGGATTCACGAGTAAGAACTGGGCGGCGCCCCGCGATCGTATCCGCGCCGCCACCTGCACGCTCATTCATCGCGGCCCCGATCAACTCGGCGTCTTTGAATCTACGCTTTTTTCTCTGGGCGCCACCCGCCTGAAAATTATCGACCTGCACTCCGGCGACCAGCCCATCATCTCCGACGACGGCGACACGGGAATCGTCTTTAACGGCGAGATCTACAACCATCTAGAAATTCGCCGTGAGCTCGAACAACGCGGCCACCAGTTCCATTCGCACAGCGACACCGAAACCGTTCTGCACGCCTTCCTCGAATGGGACACCGCATGCTTCGCGCGCCTGCGCGGCATGTTCGCCATCGCGCTGTGGAGCAAATCGCGGAAACGCATCGTCCTCGCGCGGGACCGCCTGGGTATCAAGCCGCTATACCTCAGTCGCCAGGGCGAAGACTTATTTTTCGGCTCGGAGCTCAAAGCCCTCTTCGCCCATCCGGAAATCGAGCGCCGTATTAGCCTTGCCGGCCTCGATTGTTTTCTCTCCCTCAACTACGTTCCCTATCCCTGGACGCTCGTCGAAGGCATCGAGAAACTCGCCCCCGGTTCCTGGCTCGAATGGCGCGATGGCCAAGTTACCTCCGAAAATTATTGGCGCCTCCCGTTTGGCCCCGCAAAAAATCACACTCTCGCGAGCGCCAAGGA
>DATCOK010000476.1:0-3292 GCA_036564765.1 Candidatus Acidiferrum sp.
GATTAGGAACTTGATGAAGGCCGGAGTGAACGAAAAGGTAGCGATGAAAATCAGCGGACACAAGACTCGGAACGTTTTTGACCGGTATCACATCGTAGATACCCAAGACGTGGTGGACGCAATGCGTCGCGTGCAGATCCGCGACAACGGTGGCAGTACGGTGCAAATCGGTCCGAACGCGACGCCGCTTAACCAGCTAAGTTTCTAATTTTCAATCAACTCCGGGGTCGTCTAATCGGTAGGACTCCAGACTTTGAATCTGGCTATCGTGGTTCGAGTCCACGCCCCGGAGCCAAAAAATTTCTCAATCGCCGCTGAGATTCGCTGACCTTGTTCGCTTGGCCTTTGTTTTTTTCCTACCGCGATGAATGCTCCGAACGAAAATTCTCCTATTGACGAGGCGTTTGTTGCGGTGTGGCGGCAGGCGCTGGTGGAGCAGAAGAAAATTGTAAGCGTGGCGGGGACTACGTATTCGGTGCGGCGTACGCCGCGGCATCATCTGGCGCAGGTGGATTTTCAGTTTGAGGGCCTGGAGTATCGCGGGCTGGAGCAGAATTCGCAGACGAAATCGCGGTGGGCCAAGATGGCGCGCGAGGGCGCCAAGGTGATGCAGTTTTTACGGGCTGGGCAGTACGTCGGCGTGGTCGCTGATGGTGAGTTGAAACGTTATCCCGCTTCGCGGGGCGAATAGATTCGTCTACCGCAGTTTCGCAGACCAATAATTACCGTGCGCTACTCTTGCGTCATGTAGTCGTCGGTGTGGTTCCAGTCGATGGTGGGATCGAGGGCCGGGTCGACTACGCCGCCGTTTTCCTTGGGGGCGGGCTTATCCATTTTGCGCTGGACGCGCTTTTCTTCCTTCATTTTGCGCTTTTCCATACGCTTCATTTCTTTTTGGCGTTTCTGAAAGGTCGTGGTCATACTCGCTCCTCGCTGCAGAGTGCGCCCACGGAATCGCCGGGGCGGTCGTTCAACTCAGACAGCTCAACCACTACCAGCGCGGTTCGCGCGGCTGCCTCACCGATTCACGGTAATCTTCGTTGGAAAAGCGATCGCGGCCACCGCCGCCACCTTTGCCGCGGCCACCACCACTGCCGCCGCCGGGGCCTCGACCAGAACTCGGTCCGCGTCCGGCGCTCGGGCCATTGTTGCCAAAGGTGCGCTGCCCGGTGCGCGGAGGACCGCCCTCACCCTTTGGACGCGCTTCGTTGACCTTAAGGTTGCGCCCGCCAAATTCCTTGCCGTCGAGACCAGTCATGGCGCGGCCAGCTTCTTCATCGTTGGGCATTTCCACGAACGCGAAGCCGCGGGCGCGTCCGGTTTCGCGGTCCATGGCCATGTGCACGCGGGTGACTTGCCCGAAGGGCTCAAACCAAGTTCGAAGGTCGCTTTCGGTGGTCTGAAAGCTCATATTGCCGACAAATAAACTCTTCATGTGAATCTCCCGTACCCTTCGAAGTGCCCGGTGCGGAGACTGCGGCACAGCCGTTTTCCGGCGTTGCAAAAACTGGCTGAAAATTGGCTGAACCAGTGGAGGGAAAGGCGACGGCTGCGTTCCAGGAAGTTCAGGCAATCCAACTTCGGGAGCCTACGCAAGAGACCATATCATAACGTTGCAGAAAAACCGAATGGACATTTTGGGGCGCGGCTGGCGAGGCTGGAAATCAGGCCTGGCTGTGCGGTGATTTACGTTTTGAGCAGATCGTTGACGGCGCGCCAGGCTTGATCGATGGCCACATCGGTATAGGCGCTGGCGCCGGCGTCGGAATTGGCGATGGCGATGCGGCCGACGCGCTGGCGGCCGATGACCCAGGGCTTTTCCGCTTCAGGCCAGTCGGGATCGAAGAGCGGGTTAGGCGTGAAGGCGTAGCCGTGGGCCCAGCGATTGACGATGATGCCGTCGATGTCGCGGGCGGCGTCGAATCCGGCGGCGCCGAGCATGCGGTTGAGTTGGTCGCGGATATTTTTTTCGAAGGTGGCGAAGGGCGTCTCGAAAAGTTCGCGGCGTCCGGCGCGATTTTGTTCACGCTGCGGGAGGCCGGGTTTGCAGGGCGTGCGGAGCATGAAGAGCGCGGCGGGTTCCTTGGGCGTGGAGGGAAATTTGTAGCTGCCGAGGCTTACGGGGAAATCGAGCGCGGTGTAGGTGTGATATGCAGCGGGCGCGACGATGTGATGCACGTTTAATTTTGCGAAGGGCTCCCAATTCTTCAGCGCGACGTGGGTGTAGACCAGCGGGGCTTTGACGAGATAGGAGAGGGCTTTGCTTTGGTCGGCGGGGAGGTCGGGACAGATGTAGGGAACCATGCCGTTGTAGCAGGCCAGGATGCAATTCTTTGCAGTGACGGTTCGCAATTTTCCGCCGCGCATGTAGGCGATGTTGACTTGCTTCGGCGAGTCCGCGCCACCGGTGCTTTCGTTTTGCACGTGGACGACGGTGCTGTTGAGGCGGATGCGAACTGGAGCGTCGGCGCTGTCGAGTTTGGCGTAGTCAGCGCGGGCGGTGACAACGTCTTCCATGGATGAGCCGGGAATGGCGGCGGGAATTAGCGCGCGCACGAGCAGGCGCGCGATGGAGGCGTTGCCGTCGGGAAAATGATAGATGTACGGCTCCTCTTTTGCTTGCGGCGGGAAGCCCAGACCGTCGAAGCCCGCGTAGGTGAAGGAGTTGTAGTCGTCGCCGGCTTCGTAACAGAGCAGGGCGGGGACCGCTTCAATGCCGATGCAGAAGAGATCGTGGGTGAAGGTCTGGAAAAATGGGAGAGCGGCGGGAGTGAGTTGGCAATATTTGGTGAGATATTCGGCGTAGCTGATTTTGCGGAGCAGGGCTTCCTTTTCCTCCAGCGACATGGGCGCGAGGTAGTCTTTTTTTTCGGTGTAGACGCGGGCGATGTCGCGGCGGACTCCGTCGGTGAGGGGGGCTTTGGCTAGAAATTCGGGCCAGGGTGTGGTGTTCATGCCGGTGAGCAGGCGGTCTTCGCCGAAAGTTTCTTTGTCGAAGAACGCGGCGGTGCCCATTTTGGAGTAGAGCTTCTGGTCGTAGGCCTGTTCGAAGCGCTCGACGCGGACGCCGATTTCTTCGATCAGGGCTTTAGCGACGGGGCTGTATTTGCCGGGGCTCTCGATGGATTGGGTGCCGCCATAGCTGAGCAGCATGCGGCCGCCAGCTTGAAATTCGTTGCGCTTGGCGTGGCCGCCGAAATCGTCGTGGTTGTCGAGGAGGAGGATGCGGGCGTCGGCGCCGGCGTGCTTGCGGTAGAAGTGGGCGGCTGCGAGACCGCTGATGCCTGCGCCG
>DATCOK010000477.1:0-3475 GCA_036564765.1 Candidatus Acidiferrum sp.
GCCTGGACCTATCCACAAGTGGGCAACGGACAATCCAGCGGCGGCACCATGGCCACCGCGGGCGGCCTGGTTTTTTTTGGCGACGATAGCCAGTCCTTCGAAGCCGTCGACGCTAAAACGGGCATCCCGCTCTGGCATTTCAACACTGGCCAGGACATTCACGCCTCGCCCATGAGTTATGCGGTCAACGGCAATCAGTACGTCGCCATTGCCGCGGGCAGCAACGTTTTTAGTTTTGCTTTGCATTGAAGATTGCAACTTAATCCACTTCGTTCAGGAGGAAATTTCGCATGTCTTCTACACTCAGTAATCGCAGAACCTTCGCTGCTCGTCTCGCATCTCTCTTCGCCGGTGTCGGTATCGCCGGCGCGGTATCCGCTAAGACCGCGGACGCCCAAGGCGCTTCCGGCGTTCAGAAGATGGACTACGACGGGAAACCCGCGGGCACTGGATTCATTACTCCGTTGATCGTCCACGGTGGAACCATCTACATCGCCGGCCAAGGCGCCCACTCCCACGACCAGAAATCCGAATTCCCCATGGACATCGACACCCATACCAAAAAAGTTATGGACAACGTGAAAACTTTGGTCGAAGCCGGTGGCGGCACTATGGACAGCATTCTGCAATTGACCGTCTATCTCACCAAGATCGACGATTACGACGGCATGAACAAAGTTTTTAAAACTTATTTTCCAACCGGCGGGCCGGCCCGCACCACCGTAGCGGTCGCCGCGTTGCCGGGAAACTCGCTGGTCGAAATTAATTGCACCGCGGCCGTCGTTGGCCCTGCGAAAAAAGGAGCCTGACCCATGTTTTTCAAACACGACGCCAACCGCCGCTCCTTTCTGGGAACACTGGGAGCGGCGGCAGCCGCGCTCCTCGCTCCCTCTCGCCTGTTTGGCAAGAGCGCACCATCCCCGACGCCGCCCGCCGCTCCGGCCATAACCGGATTCGGCTCCACGGGAAATGTCTACGAGGAATTAGGCGTCACCACCGTCATCAACGGCGAAGGTACCATGACCGTTCTCGGCGGCTCATTGATGCGCCCCGAAGTGGAAACTGTTATGACCATGGCGGGCCGCCATTTCGTTTCGGTCGTCGACTTGGAAGTTGCCGCAGGCAAACGTATCGCCGAATTGTTGAAGCTCCCGGAGGGTTACGGCGCCATCGTCACTTCCGGAGCCGCGGCCGCAATGCAATCCGGCCTCGCCGGTATTCTCACCGGCGACAATGAAAAATTCATCGAACAGTTGCCCGATCTCACCGGCATGAAGTCCGAAGTCATCATCCAGAAATCGCACCGCAATCCCTTCGATCACCAGCTCCGCTCGACCGGCATCAAGCTGCTTACCATCGAAACCCGCGATGAACTCCTCCGCGCCATCAATCCCAACACCGCCATGCTGCACTTCTCGAATTTCGCCAACGCCGCCGGACAAATCAAAGTCGACGAGTGGCTGAAAATCGCCCACGAGCACCACGTGCCGGCCTTCATCGACGCCGCCGCCGACACTCCTCCCGTTTCACATCTTTGGGACTACGCCAACATGGGCTACGACCTCATCGCCTTCAGCGGCGGGAAAGCCATTCGCGGGCCGCAATGCGCAGGCTTGCTAGTCGGCAAAAAAGATTTAGTCGCTTACGCCTTGCGCAACAACAGCCCCCACGAAGACACCCTCGGCCGCAGCCAAAAAGTCGGCAAGGAAGAAATCGTCGGCATGGTCAAAGCTCTGGAGCTCTATCTCGCCGAAGACCACGACGCCCTCAACACCGAATGGCAGCGCCGCCTCGATTTCATCTCTACGACTGTCAAAGCCGTTCCCGGCGTCTCCACCGACTTCATGGTCCCCGACATCGCCAATCACGTCCCCCACATGCGCATTACCTGGGACGCTCACCGCGTTTCCGCCACTCCCGCGGAAGTCAGCGCTGCGCTGAAGAATTCCAAGCCCTCCATCATCATCGGCACTTCCGAGCGCGGCGGCGGCTTGTCCATGAACTCCTTCATGCTGCAGCCCGGCGAGGAAAAAATCATCGCCACAACTCTCGCGCAGATCCTGAAAGCTCACGCCGCTTGAGCCAGCGGCGCAAACTTCTAATGTCCGCTGCGCCCCGGCCCCTCGCTGGAGGCGAAACCTCTGTGCAGTCTCCGTGCATTAATGACTGAGCGGCCTGTCTCGCGCGTGCGCTGGCTGCTCGTCGGCTGGATTTTTGTGCTGAGCGCAGTCTCTTATCTCGACCGCGTCAACATCTCCATCGCCGGAAGCTCCATCGCGGCGGAATTTGGCCTCAGCACCGTGCAACTCGGCACGGTTTTCAGCGCCTTCCTGTTCGGCTACGCCCTGTTTCAAACCAGCGGCGGCTGGCTCGCCGATCGCTACGGCCCGCGACGCGTTCTAACCGCGGGCGCCGTATGGTGGGGCCTGTTCACCTCGCTCACCGCGTTTGTCTCGCCTAAAGCCGGCTCCGCGCTTGCTCTCCTTATCATCGCGCGCTTCTTACTCGGCGCCGGTGAAGCCGTAATGTTCCCCGGTTCGAATCAATTTGTTTCGCGTTGGATTCCCCCGCAGGAACAAGGCATCGCCAACGGTGTCGTCTTTGCCGGAGTCGGCGTCGGTGCCGGCGTCACGCCCGCCCTCATCGCCTACGTGATGGAGCACTACGGCTGGCGTTGGTCTTTCTGGATCAGCGCCATGTTAGGTTTGCTCGCCGGTTTAATCTGGTACTTAATCGCCCGCGACACCCCTGAGCAACACCCCCTCGTCTCCGCCGCCGAACTTGCGCACATTCGCGGTGCTCAGCAACAGCCTCCGAACGAAAAAATCGCGCCGGTGCTCAACCAGAAAGTCGCCGCACCCGTAGCAAAAATCGCCTGGCGCACCATCCTCCGCAGCAAGGAAGTCTGGGCCGTCACCCTCGCCTATTTCTCCTACGGGTACATCGCCTGGATTTTTTTCGCCTGGTTCTTTATCTATCTCGCCAAGGTCCGCGGCTTGAATCTAAAAACCAGTGCGCTCTACACCACCCTCCCATTCATCGCCATGGCCATCTGCAGCCCGCTCGGCGGCGCTATCAGCGATAAACTGGTGCAACGCTACGGCCAGCGTGTGGGGCGCTCCGTCATGCCCGTCATTGGATTGCTTCTCAGCGCGATTTTCCTGGTGCTCGGCGCCCGCTCCGTGCAGCCGCGCGTCGCCGGAGTCGTCCTCGCTGGAGGAGCTGGTGCCTTGTACCTAGCGCAGAGTTCTTTCTGGGCCGTCACCGCTTCGATTTCCCGCGGCTCATCCGGCAGCGTCTCGGGATTCATGAATACTGGCAACCAGTTCGGCGGCATGCTCACCGCCCAGCTCACCCCCATCATCGCTTTGCATTGGAACTGGAGCGCGCCATTTTTTGTAGCCGCCGCTTTCGCTGTCGTAGGTGCCGCGGCTTGGCTCTTTATCGACCCCGCGCGGACGCTCGAACCGGAAAG
>DATCOK010000478.1:0-1989 GCA_036564765.1 Candidatus Acidiferrum sp.
ATCCACGCCTGCTCGATCACGTACACATCTTTCGAAAACCGCTCTACCTCTTTCGCCTCGAAATAAAGGGGATTCTCCGAAAGCAGCACGCTCGGGTTCGGTCTCCGCTCGATCTTCACCGTGCCCCGCACGTTGCGAAAAGTTCCGTGCCCGGTCTTTACGTTGTAATGCGCCTCGTCCGCCTCGATGTGCTGATTCTCATAATCAAATTGCACGTGCCCGCTGGCCGCCGCCTCCGAGCTCTTTTCGTTGTACTCCACGTGGTCCGCGCGCAAATGCGATTCCGCGTAGCGAATGTCCACGTCCCCATCCGCAATATACAAATCACCCCGCCGGCTCTGCGGCCCGCTCGAAGACAGCTCCGCCACGCCGCCGGTCTTGAACGGCAGGCGCGCCTGCTGCGCAAAGCAAATGTCGGGGAAAGTCGCGGCCGCGATCGCCAGAAAAAAGAAAAACGCCGGAGCCCACGCGTGCACGCCCACATCACGATTCCGCGGCTGGCGTCGGCGCTTCAACACAAAAATGTAAGCCATGAAAGCAGTGGAATAGCCTAGCATGGGGCCGTAGTGATGAGTACCAGATGCGGCCAGAATTACGCGGGATGCCGCAGTAAATATTTACGCTCATTTTTACGTCGAAGGAAAACTCTTCGTCACGATAAATCCGCTTTTCGCATCGATTCGAACGCTGTAAATCTCGCTGAATCCCTCGTCCGCCTCAGGCGCCACGATTTTCTTGAACGCCGCCGCCACCGCCGGCGCCGGCACCTTCTGCTTTCCGCTGCGCAGATTGTTGCGCTGCATTGCCTCCCGCAACCCCACCTCAAAAAAATATGCGACCACTCGAAATCCCGCCGCCCGCGCCGCCTCCATGTACCGCAACCGATCCACCGGAAGCGGATTGGTGTTATCCACCACAAACGCTTGCCCGCCCTCCAGGCACGCCTTCACCAGCAACTCCTCGCGACGTCGCGTCCGCAACATATCCAGATTGATCCGCACGTGCGTGTCAAAAAACCGTTCGCGGAAAAACGTGCTCTTCCCAGCCCCTTGAATCCCGACAAATAGAATGGCTTCCATAAGTAAATTTTGCTTTCGCGCAACACTTACGACGACAGCCTCGCCAACTTCGGCAATTTCGGCGGCCTCTTCCCGTGCCGGATCGCCGACGCCACCGGCTCGTAACTCAACTCCGCGCCGTCCCGCGCCGACCGCAGCATCAACCCACCCCGGCTCATATCCCCGCGCCCCACAAACGCCGACGGAAACAGCAGCCGCTCTTCAAAAATTCCCAGCAGCGGTTCCACGTACTTCGCCGTCGCAATGCTCCCCAGCAAAACAATCTCGCAACTCTTCCCCAAATTCTTCCTCAGCTGCTCCGCGTCCCGCACCAGCGGCACCCGGTACCGCGGATCCGACGCCTCCACCGGCACTCCCGCAATCTCCAGCAACTCCTCGTGCGTCACCAAAGTTTCCGGCGCCACCAACCCCCGTCCCGCCGTAATCACCAGCACTCCCGGCAAACTTGCCGGCGGCGCCGCAAAACTCCGCGCGTATGCCAGCTTCCCCCGAAAATATAATCCGCTGATAAAGCTGAACAGTTCGCCGATCGGCAATCCGTCATTCCGCAGCCGCCGCGCCAATACAAACCGCGCGTTCTCGCTCATGATCATCTTCGCGCGAATGCCCCCAGCGTTCGCGGGCGACAACAGAAAAATTCTGTGCGGCGCCTGTCCCGCGCCAGCAAACACTTCACTCTGAGCCTTTACTTTTCGTCGTCTCCCGCGCCCAGTCTGCATCAACCTGCGATCCCAATCCCCGAACTCTCACTCCGCACTTACAGCAAACCCAACGCCGACTTATTCTCCCGCTTCACCTGCTTCATCGTGCACTCCCGCGGCTCTTTCTCCGGGCGCCACCGCAAAAATCGCGTCCCATGCCGGAATCTCCCGCCTGTAAAATGATCGAACTGCACCTCCGCTACCAGTTT
>DATCOK010000479.1:0-2498 GCA_036564765.1 Candidatus Acidiferrum sp.
ACGCTCGACCAACTGGCCACCACGCTCAGCGAAGAAAAGCTCGCGGTGCAATCCTCGCTCGACGAGTTAGTCGCCAGCTACGCCGCGGAAGGCCGCGGCATCGAAATCCGCGAAGTGGCCGGCGGATTCAAGCTCTACACCAAACCCGAGCAGCACGACGTGGTGCGCCGCTTCATCAAAAATCTGCGCCCGCCGCTGCGCCTCACCATGCCCGCGCTGGAAACGCTGGCGGTCATCTCCTACAAACAGCCGGTCACCGGGCCCGAAATCGGCGAGATTCGCGGCGTGAACACCAGCGGCGTACTCAAAACGCTGCTCGACAAGCGGCTCATCACCACTGCAGGTCGCAAGGAAGTCATCGGCCGCCCGATTTTGTATCGCACCTCGAAAGAATTTCTGATGCGCTTCGGCCTCAGCGACCTCGGCGAACTGCCCAGCCTGAAAGAATTCGAAGCGCTCGCTCGCGAGGCTCTGGGTTCCGATGAAGGCGTGGCCGTACCGGATGAACTGCCTACCGATGTGCGCGATGAAGTTCTGGACGCGCCGGAAAATTCGGCGACGCCTGCGCAATCCGAAGCGGCTCCTGCAGACGGCTCCCGCAAGGACCCTTTCGTTGAGGCCTTCGCATCCAAGTTGGAAGGAGTGCATATGTCCGCCAACAAAATTCCATCCAATCAGCCGCCGCATCAGCAGGAAGAACATAACCAGCAGGAACAAGAAATAGCCGCCGAAGTGACCGCCACCAACGAAGGCATGCCCGCAGGAGAAATCGACGAAGAACCGAAAGACGCGGACGAAGTTCAGTCCCCGGAGACCTTCGACGCCGAAACGCGCCACGAAAATTCGGCTCCGTCCTCCAAATCCGCGCGGCCTGCGCCCGAATCCAAAGGAGCCGCCGCCGGCGAGTAGCCCCCGGCGCGGTAAATCTCCGGGTGTCCCACAGGCCGAATTTACGTGTGGGGATTTCGGTACCGTTGGCCTCGCAGTTTCAGACCAAAATCTAGGTTCGCAAAGTTTTCAATACGCACAACGACCGACGATCAAGAATCCGCACAAACGAAAAACAAATGCAAGAACGCCTACAAAAAATAATCTCCCGCGCCGGCATCGCTTCCCGCCGCCACGCCGAACAGCTCATCCTCTCCGGACAAGTTCGGGTGAACGGCCAGGTCATCACCGAGCTCGGCTCCAAAGCTGACGTCGAACACGACCGCATCGAAGCGGCCGGCAAAGTGGTCGAAGCCAACGAGCGTCGCGTTTACATCATTCTCAATAAGCCGCCCGAAGTGGTCTCCACCCTTGCCGACCCCGAAGGCCGCAAAACGCTGCGTAACTGTTTGCGCGGGCTACCCGAGCGCGTCTATCCCGTCGGCCGGCTCGACTACGACGCCAGCGGATTGGTCTTCCTCACCAACGACGGCGATCTCGCCGCCGAGATGTTGAAAGACTGGTCCAACCTCGAGCAGAGCTACCACGTAAAAATCAAAGGCCGCCTGCTGATGGAAGAACTCGAACGTCTAGGACGGAACTCCGCATCGACGATTCGCACCATCCGGCAGCCCGACGCCACCCGCGGCCACGCCGAAAATTTCTGGTACGAAGTGACGCTGCAGGATTCCAAGAAAGATATTCTCCGCCGCGTGCTCTTCGCGGAAAAACATCCCGTCGAAAAATTGAAACGCATCGGTCTCGGGCCGCTCACCCTCGAAGGCATTCCGCAGGGCCGCTATCGAATGCTGGTGGAAAAAGAAGTGGAAGAGCTTCGCCGCCAACTCAAGATTAAGCCGAAGCCCCGCGTTACGTTCGTACCCACGCAACCAACCGCCGTTCCGCGGCCTACGCCGTTAATTCAAGAACGCTCAAGTCGGCCGCCTTTCAGCGAACAAGCCGCCGCCGGTCGCGGCGCGAATCGCGGCGGTCATAGCAAGCACGGGCCACGACCCAGCCGTCCGCCTTCGCCGAATCGCCTCGAAGCGGAAGATCCCGATGATTTTCCGCAGGAAAGCGTGAGCGACAGCCGTCCACCCTTTTTCCATCCGCCCGGTAAGCCGCATCAGGACCGCGCGCCACAACGTTTCGGCGCTGGTGCGGCGCCACGCAACAAATTTGGCGGCCCTGGCGGCAGTCGGGATAGTCGCGGCGAAAAACCGTTCGGTAAAAGCCGTTTCAGCGGACCCCGCGGTGGAAAGCCATTCGGACGTAGCGGTTCCTCTCGTCCTGGCTCCGGCTCGCCGGGCGAAAACAGATTTGCCGGACCGCGCGGCAGGTCCGATGATCGCGGCGAGAAGCCATTTGGCAGGAAACCATTTGGCGGTCCGCAAGGCGGAAGACCTTTCGGCAAGAAACCATTTGGAGGACCACGCGACGGAAAGCCGTTTGGCAAAAAACCATTTGGCGGCCCACGCAGTGGGCCAAATCGCTCAGGTTCTAATCCACCGAGCGAGAATCGTTCCGATGACCGCGGATTCCGCGAACCTCGCGCCGGCTCAAACCATGGC
>DATCOK010000480.1:0-7495 GCA_036564765.1 Candidatus Acidiferrum sp.
GGGTTGAGCAATGCGGTTATGGAGTTTTGCTCCACCAGCAGCGTTTGCGCCAGGCGGTTCACGTCCGCAACGGTCACTCGCTTCATGGCCTCTACCAACTCATCCGGAGAATTGCGGCCCTCGCCCGCCAACGCTTGCGACCAGGCTGCCGCCAACCCCGGTATCGAGTTGCGTTCGAATTCCGCGTTGGCCACTTCCCCGCGCTTGGCCGCGTCCACCAGCTCTGCCGGCACTCCATGGGCGGCGTAGTCGGAGAGCACTTTTTGCATTTCCTTGGTAGCTGGCCCGGCATCCGAATCCGCCGGCAAGGCGATCACGCTGTACCCCACGCTGGCCTTGGGAAACGTCTCCGCCAGTCCAAACTCCGCCGCCAAGGCTTTGCCTTGCGGCACCAGTGCATACAAATTGCCGCGCTGACTGGCCAATACGTCGCTCAGAATACGTACCGCGGCGAAATCTTTGCTGTCGGTTCCCGGCATGCGGTACGCCGTGAACACCAATACGTAAGGAAGATTGCTGTCTAGGGTGAACGATTCCATTTTCACCGCTTGCAAATTAATTTGCGGCTGCGTGGGCACTGCACGCTTGGGAATCTTGCCGTAAAGCTCCTTCACCTGTGCCAGCACCGCCTCCGGCTGGACATCGCCCGCAATTACCAGGATGGCGTTGTTTGGCGCGTACCAATCTTTGTAAAAATTCTTCAGCATCACGCCCGTGGTGGCCTCGAAAGATTCCTTGGTGCCCAACGCGTCGTGACTGTACGGCGTGCCCGAAAACAAATCGGCATTCAGACGGGTCAGGAATTTGTAGGTAGGATTGGATAAATCGCGCGCCACTTCTTGTTCAATAGCGCCTTTTTCCTGGGCCCATTCTTCCTGAGAATCCTGCGCGTCCTGCATGCACGCGGCATCCACGCGCAGCGCCACTTCGACGTCCGCCGCGGGAACCGTGGTGAAATATTGCGTAATGTTCTGTTGCGTATCCGCGTTGCCTTCGCCCCCAAGTTGCGCGTAAATCGCGGCAATTTGGTCGGCGGTTAATCCTGCGCAGCCGCGAAAAGCCATGTGCTCCTGGGCGTGGGCCATACCTGGAAAACCAGCCGGCGTGTTCACTCCGCCAGCCAAATAATTTTGCTCCACGGTAACCACCGGCGCCAGCGGATCGCGAATTATCACCACGCGCAAACCGTTATCCAGCGTCGCCCTGGTAACATCATTACTTTTCCCGGCGCGCGGCTCGACCTGCTGCTCAAACCCGAAACAGTTCGCCGCCAGCATTACCGCCAAAACTAGCGCTGCCCAAACCCGCATACCGCCTCCCATGTTGCACAATAAAATTCTCCGCCAATAAAAATCGCAGACTGCACGGCTTCCGAATACTAGGTTACCTTACGCGAAAGGTGAGTAGGGTCTCCTTCCCGGCCCAACGCATTGCTGCTACCTCCACCTGAGATGAGCCGGAGTGGTCCTGTGGACGACCGCTGGCAGCAAGTTGACGCCCTTGGAGCAGGCGAGTGCTGAGACATTTGGTGGAATATCGAACGACATACACGAACTACGGGGATGGGGTGTCATGCTAAAAAGGCGAGCGGCAGCCCAATGGGCCGCCGCTTGGGTCTTTTCCTGGATGGCTCGCGTGCTGCGAATCCGCACGTGTTACATGGATTTGATTTTTATGTAGCGGACGATGTCCGGCAACATGGAAACGGCGAGGGCAATGCCCAATGCCAGCACGATACTTCCTACGACAGTAGTACTCCTCTGCATGGTTAGCCTCCGTTGGGATGATTACATGTACGCGGGACTTGCCTATCGGGTGAAACACTGACTTCACAGGCGGGCATTATTCACGCTGTGTACGGATGGGTCTCGTAATGAGCAAAGTCGTGATGAGCAAAGCGAACCGGGACAGTGGGCATGTCCACATCTCAAAGTTGGCCAACTAATTGGTGGTTCGCGCAGGAAGCCCGAGGATCGCTTTGATACGCGAGCGCTTGGAGATTTCCTTGGGCGCCCCGGTGGTGCGCTCGAGCCAGGCGTGAAAATCCTGGATGCGCACGGAATGTTCGATGGGGATGTCGATCACGGAGACGTGCACGGTGTTCATGCCTTGGGCGATGCCCATCACCCAGTCATTTCCGCGGATGGCCACCAAGCCAAGGGCTACCGCTTCGTAGAGGGTTTCGGCAGTGACTTCCACGGTGTGCTTCACGCCGTCAAGGTCTTTGATGGTGACGCGGCAGGAGCGCACTGGCATGACGAGAGCAATTTATCATATTCGCTTTTTCTTCGCTATCAGTAATCCCGTCCCGCGATTCCCTGCCGGCCGGGACACTGCGTCGTGGTGCGAAGTTCAAGGTTCAATTCGCGCCTCACTTTTTGCCGTGATGTAATTTAGGACTTAGAAAGGCGCGCTATACTTGGCGGCCTACCAGCGAAACGAACTACGGAGGACGTGATGGGGAGACAGCGAATATTTTTTACGGTGGTTTGCGCGACGATGCTTTTCTGTTCGTGCAACAAAACGCAGGAGACGCAAACGGGCCCGCGAGCGACCGTGACCATGCGGGATGGCACTCTGGTGGGCGGAACGGTGGTGGCCACCTCGCCGAACGAGATCAAATTACTGGGCGACGATAACGTGACCCGCACGCTGGCGATGGCGCAGGTGAAATCGATCGATTATCAGGAACCGGCGTCCAATCCGCCGGCGGGCGGAACGGGCGATCAAACGCCCACGAATTCCGCCGCGACAGGCAATTCCGCGGGCGCGACGGCACCTGCGACGGCACAAAATCAGGCGCCAGAACCGGCGGCTCAGAGTCCTACAACGGAAACCCATGAGCATCCGGCCGAGGCCGCGATCACTACGAAAACATTTGAATTGCCGGTGGGCACGCGAGTATCGGTACGCACCGAAGAGACCATCGATTCGGGGAAAGCGGTGGAAGGACAAACCTTCGCGGCGGGAGTTACGCAGTCGGTGCGCGATACCGACGGCAAGACGGTGATCCCGCGCGGCGCGAACGCGCAAATTATTATTACGTCGGCGTCGAAGGGCGGAAGGTTTACCGGCGCGTCGGACCTCAGCTTGGATCTGAAGTCGGTAGCGGTAGAGGGCCGGCGATATCGCGTGAGCACGGTGGACCTGACACAGCGCGGTAAGGAAGGCCTCGGCGCCAACAAGAGAACCGCGCAGTATTCGGGCGGCGGCGCGGCGCTCGGAGCCATCATCGGAGCCATTGCTGGCGGAGGAAAAGGCGCGGGAATCGGCGCGGGAGCGGGAGCCGGCGCGGGAGCCATCACGCAAGTGGTGACCAAGGGCGGCTCGATCAAAGTGCCGGCCGAAACGGTTCTGACGTTTCAGTTAGACAAGCCGCTGCGTATCGTCGCCGAACGCTAGCGTATTTAGTTTATGTCTCACGCTTAGCAAGATGACGATTTTTGATCTGGCTAAGACTCCGGACGAAACTCCACGGTGACGTTGATTTCGGATTCGACGGGCTTGCCGTCCACCAACGTCTGATCAAATTGCCAGTCGCGCAGTGCGCGCATGACGCGAGGCATCAACGCGAAGCGGCCGCTGACGGGCTTGAGGTCTTCCACGCTTCCATTCTTGTCGACGTAGGCGCGCACGGTGATCGACTCGCCGGTACGCGGCTGGATCCTGGCGTCTGGTTTTTCCGGTGCGGCGTGGGTTAGCAAATCGCCGATGCTGACCTTGGCGATCGCGCCGTGGCGATGCCAGCGGCTTTGTTGCGGCATCATGACGAAGCGCTGCATGCGCATGACCGTGGAACGGTTGAAACCGGGAATGGATTCTTCCGGCAGGCGCAGCACGAAGGATTCGTCATTCCTGCGAGCGATGAGCATGACGCCGTGCAGCGGCGGCGCGGCCTTCACGGGAGCGAGACTCGGAACGTAACTGGAGGGAACGGCGCGGGGCGATGACGCGACGGCGACTGGGCCCGAGGAACGCGGCAACGGCGGAGCGGCGGCATTCGAAGCGGAAAGGGTCGAAGAGTCTCTTGAGGTAGCCTGCGCGTCGTTACGGTTGTTGTAATTCCCCTGCGCGGTGCTGCGATTGCTGTAATTGCCTGCAGCATCGTTACGGTTGCTGTAATTTCCTGGCGTAGTGTTGTTGTAATTCCGCGGTGCCGCTACGGACGCGTAACGATCGGCCATTGGTGAAGGCTGGGCGACACGTGGCGCAGGTGAACTTGCATTGGAGGCCGCGCTGTTTTGATTTTGATAGAGGGGATTTGGATTTGCATATGTGCCTAGGCGCGAATTGGAGGGCGTGCCGGAGGAGTTCGCATTCGAAACCGTGTTGGTACCGGTCGAAAGAGAAATTGCTTGGGCCGAATTTTGTGCGTTGTTGAATCCGCGGTCGGCCTCCAAGTTAGACGAAGCAGCGACCTGCTTGGAATCACGACGGGGAGCGTCAGAATTGTTTACGCTTGCCGCCGGGGATGGATTCGTCGCACGCTTGCTCACCGGGGTTTGTTTGGGCAGTTCTAACGTCGAAATTGCATTCGGGTTGGACGATAAAACCGGCGCTTTGGGTTCGGCAGCTAGCTGGCTGGCGTCCCCGCTAGGAGCAGTTGGCGGTGGTGCGACCGGCTTCACATTCTTGAATGCGCGCGCTTCCTGCGTGGACATGGAATTCAACAGCCTAGATTCGCGAGAGTCGCCTGCTTCCGTGGGACCTGATTCCGACGGCTTCGAGACAACCGGCGTTTCAACGAACGAGGGCGCAAGAACGGCCGTGCCGCTGTCCTCGATAATTCCCTCGTTGGGTTCCAATACCGGTTCTTCCTGCAAGCTGCCGGACTTCGTTGATGGTGTGGCGGCTTCGTTGGTGGTTCGCCGCCCGGCGGTTTCAGTGCCTGAGAGCCAGCGCTCCAGTGGGCGTCGCCCCGCCAGCACACCAATGCCGAAGGCCGGAATGGCGATCCACAGGAGTATCAGCGCGACGGCGGACAAACCTTTCGACTGAGGTTTTTTGCGCGGGACCATGGTTACCGAGGCCAGATCCCATTCGTTGTCGCGAAAGCCGGCCGGATTTACGGTGTCGAAACTCTGAGAAGGCAGCGATGCTGCTGATTTACTGGCCGCGGGGAAAGACTCGGAGAGTGCCGGGCCAAGCGATTCGGGCGCTGTGCCTCCGAAAACTTCCAAAAGTGAAGAAGGCTCGACGAAGCGAGGCTCGGCCATGTGGGGCTCGAGGAAATGAGTTGGGACCAGCGGGGGCGCCGTCAACACCGGCTCCGCGAGAGCCATCGAAGAAACAGCGGCACTAGGCACGGCGACGGGCGGCGTTACGCTCTTGTACGGTTCGCTGCGCGGAGTCAGATTGATATCGCGGATTCCGTCGAGCTGGAGCCATTCGCGGATCTGTCCACGCTGAGCTTCGCTGATGTCGAGAAGTTGCACACCGGCGCGCTTTTTCGAACGAGTGGTCCAGACCATGCGGCCCTGCGCCTCGATGGGCTGCGCCAGGCCGTTCATGCGGACATTCAGGCGAGAGTAGACCTCGTCTCCTACCGCGATAGCCATCGAAATGGCCAAGCCCTCCTCACCGGCGTTGAGAACCATTCCACCATTGGCCTGACCGCAGGCTACATAGATGAGCGACTTGGGAAAGATTCGCGAGTGGAGACGACGTTCGTGGGCTTGCGCTGCATCGGAGAATTGCTGTGTCGAGGTACTCACGAGTCCTCACTGTGGCGATCCGCGGAGCTAAGGCGCGATAGCTCGCGTCGCGGTAGTTCGGGAGGAGGGATCCCGTCGATGGCTGGAAGGAGCACTCCCATTCCTGGGCGGAATTTGGGGAGTCTCAGGTTCAGTTTAGCAAATATCGAAGATTGATATTGTTGGCCGCTCAGGTCTGCGAGATGTGGCACCCAAACCGGCCGGAGCAAAGATTCCCCACCGCCAAGGTGTAAAACCCTGGCGAAGGGGAAAAGTTTCGGCCTAATTAGCCTAAATGAATTGGCTTGGGCTTAATCGCGCTCCCAGCGCGAGGCCGTGGCTGGCGGAGTGGAGGCGCCGGAATCGCTGTTGGCGGCGTCCCAAGCGGATCTGGAGAGCAGTTCGATGGGCTGCAAACGCTTCTGTTTCAATAGCTTGTTGACGGAAGGCAATTCCTTGGCTAGAAGTGCTTCGGACTCTGAGCGGACGTCGTCCAGTTCCTTCTTGAGCGAATCGATGCGCGCGACTTGATAGTCGCCGGGGCGCCCTTCAAAGTTGAGAATGTTGCCGTACAGTTCGGTGGTCTTTTCGCGAATACGCTCTTCGCCGGTGACCGCGCCGCCTTCTTTGGTGGCCACGATTTTGCGCCGGAGTTCGTCAAGTTTTTGCGCCGTCTCGGTCAGGCGGGCGCTCAGAACTTTGTCGTTTTTGGCGCGGGCAGCGCGTTCCACCAACGCGTCGCGCACGCTGTTAAGGCGATCGACGTCATAGCTCATGTCGCCGAGAAGATTGTAAACGCGCATGGCGGCATCGAACTCTGCGCGGCGGTCCTCGGCGCTGAATTTCGCGCGAGGATCCAGGACCACGTTCAGTTGCGTTGTGAAACTGTCTTTGCCGCGCGTCATTTTGACGGTGTAGGTGCCGGGCAACACGCGCGGCCCCTGGCTGGCTTCGAAAGCGGCGGTGGCGGCCGGCGGTACGTGCGGAGCCTTGAGACGCATGGGCCAATCGACACGGCTGATGCCTCGGCGATTATTAGCCGGCAAGGTGTCGACTACTTTGCCCTGCGCGTCGAGAATTTCGATTTTCATCTTTCCGAAAATATGGCGCTTCTTCTGGTAGTAGGTGATGACTGCGGCGTCGGGAGGATTGGGCCCGTTAAACATGGCGCTGCCTTCGGCCCAACCTCCGTTGGCGTTCAGGCGTTGCTGCGGCGGCCGACCGGTGAGAAACGACGCTTCCTGGTTCATTACTTCGGGAGTCAGCTTTCGCAGCGGAGTGATGTCGTCAATGATCCAGATGCCGCGACCGTGAGTGGCGATGACCAGATCAGAATCGCGCGGATGCACAACGATATCGCGTACGGGCACCTGCGGAAAATCGTGGCCACGATATTGCGCCCACTGATTGCCGCCATCGAGCGAGATCCACAAACCAAACTCCGTGCCGAGGAACAACAGGTTCGGCGAGACGGAATCTTCCTTAATGACGTGAGCAAATCCACGCACACCGCTTTCAGGAGTGACGATGGACGCCCAGGTCTTCCCATAATCGATGGTTTTGTAGACGTGCGGAGTCATGTCTCCGAAGGTGTGGCGATCGAAGGCGGCGTAGGCGGTGGCGGGATCGTGGCGGCTGGCCTCGACCCAGGAAACCCACGAAGCTTTGGGAAGGTCGGGAACATTGCTCACCACGTTGTTCCAGGTTTTCCCGGCGTCGCGGGTGAGTTGCAGATTGCCGTCATCGGTGCCGGCCCAGATGGTTTGCGCATCGCGCGGCGATTCACTCACGGAATAAATGGT
>DATCOK010000481.1:0-10034 GCA_036564765.1 Candidatus Acidiferrum sp.
GTTAAGGCGCAATATATTCGCCCGCCGTTTGGTCGAAAACATTGCGCTCCGGAGCGCTAGGGAGCGGTGCCTAGAGACGCGCACACGGTATCCGGACGCTGGAATCACGACAATCGCATTCCGCGATAGTCGTCTTTACCGGTGTGGATGGGAAGCCGATGGCGGGGATCGGCACCGGCAGAACATCGCGAAACCCAGCCATTTACTGGTGCGTTTCAAGAAAAATCGGCATCCAAGTAGGGAGCCCAGGAGTTGTTACGATAATCAGGTCAGCGATCCCTCGTATGTTCGAGGATCAGGCCTTGGGACAGGTTAATGAACTGCACGAAGAGGGGACGGGGCTTGAGGGATGTGGCCCAAGTAGCAAGGCTGTTAGGGTTTGGGGCGTTCTTGGGTCTATTGCCGCTGGCCGCTCAGGCGGCGGTTGACGGCTTTACGGTGGCAAGCGATTACGCAGGGCAACTTCAAGTCAGCCAGCAGAGCACCACGGAAAAGCGGAATGACCCTCAGCCCACTGGTCACATTAGCGGGAAGATCGTAGACCCTTCCGGAGTGGCAATCACGGGTGGGACCGTCACGCTCACCGTGGATCCGAGTTCCGAACAGAAGACTCAGACGGGCGATGACGGCCAATTCAGTTTCAGAAATGTTCCCGTCGGACCATTCCATCTCACCATAAGTTCCGCGGGCTTCGGTACACAAAACTTTTCCGGGAATGTGCGCGCCGGCGAAAATTACACGGTGCCGCAAATTCAATTGGCAATTTCCGAGGTGGTCACTGAGGTGCGGGTGGTGCCGATGACCGTGGAGATTGCGCAGGAACAGATCAAGGCGCAAGAAAAACAGCGCGCGCTTGGCGTGGTTCCGAACTTTTTCGTGAGCTATGTTTCCGATGCGGCTCCGTTGTCGCGCAAGCAAAAATTTGAGTTAGCGTGGAAGGCGACGATTGACCCGGTTAGTTTCGGATTGACGGGTATCATCGCGGGCGTGGAACAAGCGCAGAATGATTTCAGCGGATACGGGCAAGGCGCGCAAGGATACGCCAAGCGATACGGAGCCGCATTTACCAATCAAGCGACCAACACCCTCATTGGGAGCGCGATTCTGCCGTCAATTCTGAAACAGGATCCCCGTTACTTTTATAAGGGCACCGGTAGTAAGCGTTCGCGCTTCCTCTACGCGGTCGTTAACTCGGTGGTCAGTAAGGGAGACAATGGAAAGTGGCAGCCGAACTATTCCGGAGTTCTGGGCGGGCTGGCTTCGGGCGGGATCTCTAACCTTTATTATCCGGCGAAGGACCGCGAGGGATTTGGATTGACGATGGAAAACACGCTCATTGGCATAGGGACTACAGCGGCAACAAACATTCTGCAGGAATTTCTGATACGCAAGCTGACTCCTGGAGCCTCAAAAACCGAACCCAATCAAAGTGGCGGCAAGGCTACGAATCCCATTGCAACAATCTGGGACAGCATCATCCGCGACAATGGCGGCGAATCGTACGGCCGCTGAAACGCCACCCGCAAGACGACCAACTGCTAAAATGGAACGGCGATGAAACGCTCGGGATATGCCGATTTGCCTTTGCACGGCGGGCGCGTGCCGGTGTGGTTGTCTGAGCGCATGACCAAGCTGGGCACGGCGATTGCCGAAAATATTATTTACACCTATGGCCGCGCGGAACTGCTTTCACGTTTGAGCGATCCCTTCTGGTTTCAGGCCTTCGGCAGCGTGATGGGGATGGACTGGCATTCGTCAGGGATAACCACCTCGGTGGTCGGAGCGCTGAAACGCGGACTGAACGCGCGAGCGCATGAACTGGGCGTACATGTCTGCGGCGGGCGCGGAAAACATTCGCGAAAAACTCCGGATGAATTGCGAGCGGTCGGGGATGAGTTCGGGATTGCGGGCGATGTGCTGGCCCGCACCAGCCGGCTAACGGCGAAAATTGATAACAACGCTATCGCGGACGGATTTCAACTTTATTTGCACACGTTTATCGTGAGCGGCGCAGGCGAGTGGGCGGTTGTGCAGCAAGGGATGAATCCGCGGAATGGATTGGCGCGGCGGTATCACTGGCACTCCGCCACGGTACGCGATTTCACGAAAGACCCGCACACGGGAATTGTGGGGCCACATCAAGGCACAATCATGAACCTCGTGGATGCACGGGCGGAAAAGGCGCAAAAGGCAATGCTGGAGATCGCGCGTGAGGAGCCGGAGAGGACTTTGCGCTTGGCGGCAAAGCTGACTCTTCCGGCGCATCACGAGGTACGGGCACAGGATATCGATTTGAAGCGGCTTGGGGCGATTCTGGCCGTGGCGTACGAGCGCGAGCTGCGCGATTTCGCTTCGCTGCTCCTGTTGGAGAATTTAGGGCCGAGAACACTGCAGTCGTTGGCCTTGATCGCGGAGGTGGTGCACGGCGCGCCCAGCCGCTTTTCGGATCCGGCGCGCTTTTCGTTTGCGCATGGCGGAAAAGATGGCCACCCGTTTCCGGTGCCGTTGAAAACATTTGATGAGTCGATCGCGGTTTTGCGGAGGGGACTAGAAAGCGCCAAGCTGGGAAATAGCGAAAAGGTCGACGGCTTTCAGCGCTTGGATCGCTTCGTCAGAAAGGTCGAAGCGAATTTGCATCCCACCGCGCACTTTAAAAAAGTGACGGCGCAGGAACACGCAATTTCTGCATCGATTGGCGGACGTACGGTGTTTGATGACCGAAAGAAGTCCGCCTCGCGGCCCGGGCCAAAGCAGCTTGGACTTTTCGAAAGGCCCAATCCGAACTAATAACCTGCGCTGGGCCGTCGCGCTACGGTTCAAGGGCGCTCGCGTTTAGCAGCGGCGGCGCCTTTTTTGGCAAGGGCGGTGCGCATGGATTTAGACAAGTGCGCGATGGTGCGTTTTTTCTTTGCGGCTGCGGCGGCTTTCTTGATGTTCTTGCGGGCTGCGATACTTTTTGTTGCGGACACAACGACCTCCCTTGTACTTGAATTCCATCTTGTTCGTTGATTCTCGGTTCCGTGGCATGTCCAATTTCGCGCAGAAGTCCGGACAGAGAAAAGTGCCCATCCCTGATTACAATCTGCTTGCTGCCTTAAGAGCCGCAGACAGCGATTGCCGATTCTTGAAAAAATCTTGCCAGGCATCGGAAGATTTCAAGCGCGCTTTGAAATTTGCGATGTTGAAATCGGTTGGATTCAATGTGGGCCGGACTTCGGACCAATCCAGAGGCGCGGAAAAAGGGGCTTGGGGCCGGCGACGAACGGAATAGGGAGCAACGACGGTCTGGCCGAAGCCGTTGCGGAATGCGTCTACGTACACGCGTTGTCCGCGGGCGGCGATGGAATGCTCGACAGTGAGTTCGGCGGGATGTTGGGCGGCAACGCGCGCGGCGACAGTCTCCGCAAAAGATAGAACGTCATCCATGTCGACGGTTGGGCGGATGGGGACAAAAATGTGCAGGCCGCGACTGCCCGAAGTTTTTGGATAGGAACGCAGCTTGAGAGTGTCGAGCACTTCCTTGAGCTGCAGACCGGCGCGCGCGGCATCGCTGAATTTTCCGGACTGCGGGTCGAGATCAAAACAGACCCAGTCGGGATTCCGCAGAGAGGAGGCGCGACTGCCGGAAACGTGAACGGCGATGCAGCCGAGATTGGCCAACGCGAGTTGGGTAGCGAGTGAGCCGCCTACCACGTAATTTGTGGATTTACCGGACTTGCCGACGTGGGCGATTTTCTTGGTGGGAGTGCCGGCGGGCATGCTGGATGGCGCTTGTTTCTGGTAGAAGCAACCACCGCGCATGCCATCCGGACAGCGCTCAAGAGAAAGGACGCGGTCCTTCACGTAAGGCTGAAGCTGAGGAAAAATCGCAGCGTAAAACTCAATGAGTTGCAGCTTGGTGTAGCCCTCGTCAGGCCAATACACTTTGTCCGGATTAGAAATGGGGACTGGGAATTTTGCCGGCGAAGAACCATAAGACGCGGGTTTTGCAGGCGCGCCCGGCTTCGCGGCAGTTTTTTTTCTAGGCTTCCTGGCAGTTTTCATGCGGCGAACTCCGGCATATGGACTTCTTTGGCGCTCTTGTCGTCGCGCAGACCGAGGAAGACGGGCTGGCGGAGCTTTTTGTCGGCGGTCCACTCCTGGTAAGAAATTTGCGCGACAAGTTTGGGCGCAAGAAATGTGACGTCGCGATTCCTTGGTGGGTTGGCGAATGCAGGCTGCTGACGTACCAGCGACTTGAATTTCTTGTGAAGCACGGCGAGTGACTCGGTGTTGAAGCCAGTACCGACTTTGCCGACGAAGCGCAGGGCGCCCCGGTCGTAGGCGCCCAGAAGCAGCGCGCCGAAATGATGGCGCGCGCCTGCCGGGGCAGTGAAGCCGCCGATTACAAATTCGTCTTCCTGATGAACTTTTACCTTTAGCCAGAAACTAGAGCGCCCTTCGACGTAGGGTGCCGACAAATCCTTGGCTACCAAGCCTTCGAACTTCCTCACAGTAGCAACACGATAGGCTTCGAGCCCGTCACAGGCCAGGCGCTTGGAAGGAACAATCATCTTTCCGCGCGCGAGGGACTGTTGCAGCGTGGTGCGGCGTTCGGAGAGCGGACGGGAGCGCAGATCCTGGCCATCGCGATATAGGCAATCGAAAACGGCGAACACGGATTTTCCACTTCCGAGATTTTGCAGCAACTGGAAGCGGGAGACTCCTTCGCGATCGAAAACGGAAACTTCGCCGTCGAGCAGAAGTGTGGTCGGCTTCAAAGCGCTCATGGCTGCAGCAATTTCGGCGAAACGATCGGTGCGGTCGATGGCATTGCGGGAGTACAGACGAACGCGCGAGCCCTCCTTGTATGCGAGAATGCGATAGCCATCGTATTTTTCTTCGTAGACCCACCCGGGTTTGTGAAACGGTTCGCGCACCAGCGTCGCCAGCATGGGCTGCACACGAAATGGGATTTGATTCGCCACGGAATGGGTGCGATTCGAAAGCGTTTCAGGATGATGATTTGCGGCGCTGGGCTACTCGCCGGGCTGGCTTTACTGGCGCTTTATTGCGCGGTGCTTTAGCTGATTTGCTCGTAACCGATTTCTTGGTCACCCTTCGAGATTTTACCCCCGCGGGATCGCCGGTCGCGGCTTTTTCCGGATCGCCACCGCCTGCGCGCGCGATGTCCGCGAGTAACTGGTTCGAAAGGACGGAGCGCGGCATCTCTTCGGCGACGTCGATATCATCGGCGAACTCATCGCGATGCTTGATCAGCAGCCAGGAAGTTTTTGTGCTGCTGCCGAAACCGCGCGTGCGGACGAGCACCCAGGAACCTTTCAGTTTTTTGCCATGCAACGTGAATTTCAGGTCGCCCTTCTGCAGGGACGCGGAGACGTCAGGAGTTTCCGGCGTCCAGGTTCCTCTGTCCCAGACCATCACGGTGCCGCCGCCGTATTCTCCTTCGGGGATTACCCCTTCGAAGTTAGCGTAGTCGATGGGGTGATCTTCCACGCGCATGGCAAGGCGCTTGGTAGAGGGATCGAGCGAGGGGCCTTTAGGTATGGCCCAAGACAGCAGGGTTCCGCCATATTCCAGGCGAAAATCGTAATGCAGCTGCGAGGCGCGGTGTTTTTGTATCACGTAAATCAGCGAGGGTTCCGAACTTTTCCTCGCAGATTTTTCGCCCGAAGGTTCCGGCGAAATATTGAAGTCGCGTTTCTTGCGGTATTCGTTAAGAACCATTCTGGAATTCTATCTGAACCACAGAGGAACTCGGGCTCGCATTGTCATGCGAGCCCGGGCCGCTCTGATTTTTCCGTAGCTATTCGCCGTGACCGGCTTTGGGAGTATTCTCGCTGTCCCGATTTCCGCTGTCGTGACTGTCTTCGGAACGCGTAAGATTCTCCCGATTCTCCGCCGGCTGATTGTCAGCGCGGGAGCCGGCTCCCGCATCTTCCGTTTCGCCGGTCTGACTGGAGGTCAGCTCGCTGCTCGGATCGATATCGGTTTCCGTCAGACGGCGCTTCGTTCCCGTTTCTGGACCGGACGAAGTGGAAGGTTTGCTCATGATGGTCAGGCTCGAGCCGAGCGGGACTTCTTGCGAATGGGCGACGGAGCTTCTTCGTCACTCTCTTCGCTGGAACCCTCTTCGGAACCCTCGCCCATGGCCTTTACGTTGATGTCGCTGGCCAAGTCGGTGAGCTTCTGGTCGGTTTCCTTCTCTTCTTCCAGCGTCTGTTCGAGAAGTTTCACGGCGTTATCTGCCCCAAGCAATTCCGCGTAGGTACGCACGGTGCCGTAAGCGGCGATTTCGTAGTGTTCGACACGCTGAGCCGCGGCAATAAGCGCCGCGTCCATCAGGTCGTCTTCGTAATCTTCGTCCATCGTTTCCTGGCCTTCCGCTACGAGGCCTTCCATGGCCTTGCACTTCTTGCCGGATGGCTTTTCGCCCAGGTCCTTGAAAATCTGCTCAAGGCGCTGCACGTGGCCGCGAGTCTGTTCCAAGTGCTGCTCGAAACCGTTGCGAAGCTCGTTGGAATTAGCAGCTTTAGCCATTTTCGGCAGAGCCTTCACCAATTGATTTTCGGCGTTGTAGATGTCACGAAGTTCGTCGATGTAGAGTTCTTTCAAAGCCTGATGTTCCATAAATCCTCCTGAATTGACAGCATTTTCAAGCTAACGGCCATGCGTAGGCGCAGCCATCCAGCGGAGGGTGTAAACGCATGCGTGAATTCGTGTAGCTACGCTGAAACGAGGAAAACCCCATTTTACCAGCAGAAATATCACATCGGCGACACGGGAACCGGCGGAAGGCGCCGCTTTCAGGACTTTGCAGGGTCTGATAGACTAGTGCCTGTTCGGAAACGCTTAATTTCGAAGAAGCAGGACAACAAATGGCAATGAAGTGTGAACTTTGCGGCAAAGGGCCGCAATACGGAAACGTGGTGAGCCACGCAAATAATACGCGGCGGCGTCGGTGGAACCCTAACCTGAAGCGGGTTCGCGCGGTGGTATCGGGAACGCGTAAGCATATGCGTGTGTGCACGGCCTGCATTCGCGCGGGTAAAGTCAAGAAAGCTGCCTGAGCATTCACTTGGTTTCCAAACCGTTGCGAGAGTCTTCGCAAATGCGAGCGCCACGCGCCAGCATCCGGCGCGGCGGTGTTTCTATTTCTATAACCCGAACGATGGCATTGGCCGCGCTGCCCATTGCTCTGGCTGGTTTACTCGGTGTCGCCGGGTGCAACCGGCAGACGCAACACTCGCCGGACGTCTGGGCAGTGGTGAACGGAAAAGAGATCAAGAAAGATGAAGTGGAGAAGTATTACCGCACGCGCGTGAATCCCGAGGGGCAAGCGCCCTCCGCGGAAGAGGCCTTGTCGCTGAAGTTGAACGTACTGGATGAGCTGATCAATAACGAGATTCTGATCGAGCGCGCCAAAAAGCTGAACCTGGAAGCCAGCGACGGCGAAGTGGAAGACAAGTTTACCGAGCTGAAGAGCCCCTACACGGAAGATGAGTTCCAGCGGCAATTGAAAGAGCGTGGCGTTTCCGTGGACGACCTGAAGCGCGATTTGCGACGGCAGCTTTCCATCCAGAAATTATTGAACCGCGAAGTGGTGGCAAAGATTTCCATAACGGATGGCGACGTCGCGGAATTTTACAACGCCAACAAAGCCCAATTTAACGTGGCGGAGCCGCAGTTCCGTATAGCGCAGATTGTGGTGACACCGCGAAAAGAACCGCAGATTCGCAATCGCAAGAACGATGACGCTACCAATGAGGTAGAAGCGCAGCGCAAGGTCAAGATGCTGATGGACCGCTTGAATAGCGGCGCAGACTTCGCGCAACTGGCCATGGATTATTCCGAGGACGCGAATTCTTCGGCCACCGGCGGAGATTTGGGTTACGTGCCGGAGTCGGCGCTGAATCAATCCGACCCGCAGCTCAAAAAATTAGTGTTGGGCTTGAAGCCTGGACAGGTGAGCCAGCCCATACAGCTGAAGGAAGGCTTCCGCATCCTGAAGCTGATCACGCGCGAGTCACCGGGATTGCGCGGGCTCGCGGAGCCGCAAGTGCAGCAGACAATCCGGGACACACTGCGCAACCGCAAAGAACAATTGTTGCGGGCGGCGTACCTCGCGGTGGCCCGAGATGAAGCGCACTCGACGAACTATCTGGCGCAACAGGTGATTGAGACAGCAGGCAAACTGTCGGGTGAAACGAATGGCGCGGCTGCGCCGCCCAAGCCTGCTGGCAAGTAAAGAACCTTCGCTGGCTTCTCGCGTTTGAATCCACTCCAAAAGACTTCGTTGATTTGTTTCTAGCTTATCGAAGCCAGAAGTTCTCCCGCGTTCACTGCCTGCCCTTCCTTAACCTGCAATTTTTCGACGGTTCCGGACTTTGGCGAACGAATTTCGTTTTGCATTTTCATGGCTTCGACGACGAGCAGGCCTTGCCCAACTTCGACCTGATCACCAGACTTCACCAGTAGTCGGACCACTTTACCCGCCATGGGAGCGGTGATCTGTTGCCGGCCTTCCGCCTGCACATGAGAGAGATGGCGGCCTCTCCAAGAACGCGGATCGCGAACCTCGGCGGCAAACTCGCAAAGTCCGATCTGCACCTTTAATTTTCCATCGGGCATGCGCACTACGCGAATTTCGCGTGACTCACCCTCAAGCAGAATCGAAAGAATGTCGGGAGTAATTTCAACGACGTCCGCTTCCAATGGCTGGCCGTCGATGGCAATTTTCCACTGGCCGCCGTCGCGTTCGAGCTCAACCGTATGTGCTTTCTTTCCCGCCTGGGAATCGAGCAGGACGTGGAATTTCACGGCTGCCGGTCCAGTTGCTGATCGCGGCCGGCGCGTTTCCATCGAGAAGACTCTTCCGCCTGCGTCGATGAGACGGCCGACGACGAATTCTGCATGGCCTGCCAGACCGCGGCGCCTATGGCTGCGGCCTTTTCGTTTGCCGCTCCTGGCACGTTCGGACGGGGATTGCGCAACAGCAATTCATCGAGCCAGGTCGTATGAATCTCGCCACGCACAAAATCGGGTTCGGTTAATAGCCGGCGGAAAAGCGCCGCATTGGTTTTGATGCCACTCACGGTGTACTCCTCCAGCGCGCGGCGGAGGCGCGCGATGGTTTCTTCGCGGCTATTGCCCCAGGCGATCAGCTTGCTAAGCAGCGGGTCATAGTCGTTCGGCACGCTCCAGCCTTCGTACACGCCATCATCGAGACGAATGCCCGGGCCGCTCGGTGCATGACGCGAAAGGATTTTTCCCGGCGAAGGGAAGAAATTGTTGTCGGGATCTTCGGCATAGAGACGGACCTCCATGGCATGGCCGCGAGGAGTGATGGTCTCCCAGGCGAAGGGTAAACGGTGGCCGGCAGCAATGGCGATCTGCAGCTTGACCAAATCCAGGCCCGTCACCTGTTCCGTAACGGGATGTTCAACCTGCAAACGCGTGTTCACTTCCAAAAAATAAAAATCGAGATTGGCGTCAACAAGAAATTCCACCGTGCCGGCATTGGTGTAGCGGCCCGCACGCGCCAAACGAACCGCCGCGTTGCCCATTTTCTTGCGCAGCTCGGGAGTTATGATGGGCGAAGGGGCTTCTTCGATCAACTTTTGATGGCGGCGCTGTACCGAGCATTCGCGCTCGCCAAGAGAAACAACCCGCCCGTGAGCGTCGGCTAGAATCTGGATTTCCACGTGCCGAGGCTTGAGCAAATATTTTTCTAGATATAGGCGTCCGTCGCCAAAACTATTTTTGGCTTCGGAAGAAGCGTCGCGAAACGCGGAAACCAGTTCGGCTGGGCGGTTGACGAGGCGCATACCTTTGCCACCGCCGCCCGCGATCGCTTTTAGCAGAACGGGAAAACCCATATTTTCCGTGAGGGCCCGGGCTTGCTCAACCGTTTCGATGGGATCGTTGGTGCCGGGAACACTCGGGACATCGGAGCGGCGGGCGAGTTGGCGTCCGGCGGTTTTGGAGCCGAGCGCTTCCATGGCTTCGGCGCTTGGGCCGATGAAGGTGACCCC
>DATCOK010000482.1:0-1893 GCA_036564765.1 Candidatus Acidiferrum sp.
AGTTAGCCCAGTTGCGGAAGGCCACGGGCGGAAGATCGAGCCACGGGAAGCCGCCGTAGGGCTGGTTCATCACATTGACGCGGACTTCTTCCTTGACGACATCGCGCTGGTTGCGGAGATTTTCGTCGTCCACTTTGAGAGCGCGCATACGGTCGGCTTCGAGCCAGAGGACGCGCTCGAGCGCGTTGGAGGGCACGGCTTCGTAGTAATTGGTGACGTCGTAATGGGTGGAACCGTTGAGGACGCCGCCGCTCGAATTGATGAGCTTGATGTGCTGCATTTTGGGGGCGTTGGCGGAGCCTTGGAACATCATGTGTTCGAAGAGATGCGCGAAGCCGCTGCGGCCCTGGGGTTCGAGGCGGAAGCCGATTTTGTAATAGACGCCGACGGTGACGACGGGCGCGGTGGAGTCGGGAGCGATCACGACTTTGAGTCCGTTCGGCAGCGTGGCGCTTTCGATTTTGATTTGTGGATGCTTCAAACTTTTCCTCCTGAAGAGTGTACGCGAGCACGAATAAATTTAGTTCGCGGCAGGTGATGAGCGCCGGCAAGTGCGCCTGAAGAATCGGCGGAGAGGACCAGGGAGGCCAGGTCGTTCAGAGAAGTGTAGGCTCTGGAGAATTCGGGTGGCAACGATTTCATGGCGGCGAAGTGCGCAGCGATGACCCCGCGATCGCCGCGAGCGAGCGGGCCGGTCCACGCGGTGCGCGGACCGAGGCGTTCGAAATTTTCGAGGACCTGACGAGTGAGCTGCAGGAGCGCGCGAACGGCTTCGTTGCGCTTCATGCCGGAGAGCATCAGGAGGCGCGCGGAAGCTTCTTCGATAGCGAGGACGTGGCCGGCGGCGAAGGAGGCTGCGGCGTGATACAGCGGCTTGGTACCGGCGGCGAGTTGCACCGGCAGACCGCCGAGTGCGCGGACGAGTTGGCGGGCGAGGCGAACCGCGGCGGGGTCGCCTTCAATGGCAAAGACTTTTCCTTCGAGGGATGGAACGGCAACGCCGCTGAAGGATTGCAGCGGGTGCATGGAGCCTACCGCGGCGCCACAGTTGCGAAGATTTTGCAGGATGCTGGAACTGAGAGCGCCGCTGGTGTGGAGTACGACTTTGCCGCGGAGTTCTTCGGCGCCGACGCGGGCCAGTTCTTTGGAAATTGCGGCGACGGCGTCATCGGGGGTGCTGATCAAGATAAGGCGGGAGGCGAGAACTTCGCGCGAAAGCGTTGAGTGGGCCTTTCCGGCGCCGATAAAGCGGGCGGCTTTACGCGCGGAGGCTTCGTTGCGGGTTACGACCGCGCCGATCTTCCAGCCCAGTTCGTGCAGACGCCTTCCGAGCGCGCGGCCGACGCGTCCCGCACCTATGATCGCCAGAGCGCCACGCATGCCATGCTAGGATAACCCGAGGGCCGCATCCGACACCAATCCATGCACGTTTTGGCGATTATTTTTTTCGGGAGCGTGGCGGCTTTCTGGATTTTTCACACCTTACGCGTGGCGTACGGCACGCTAAAACTCCCCTGGCTCAAGGATTTCAGCCCCAATCTGGATACTCTGGCGCCGCGGGTGTCGCTGATTTTTGCCGCGCGTGACGAAGAAGAGAAACTCCCCGCGGCGTTGGAGACGCTCGGGAGGATTGATTATCCGGAGTTGGAAATTATTGGGGTGAACGACCGCTCCGAGGATGCGACGGGCAAAATTCTGGATGAATTTGCGGCGACACATCCGCGCTTTCGCGCGATTCACGTTGCGGAATTGCCGGACGGTTGGCTGGGGAAGCCGCATGCGTTGCAGAAGGGATACGAAGCGGCGAGCGGCGACTGGTTATTGTTCACGGATGCGGACGTACGATTCCGGCCGGATGCGTTGCGGCGAGCGATGGCGGTGGCGCGAGAGAGG
>DATCOK010000483.1:0-4891 GCA_036564765.1 Candidatus Acidiferrum sp.
TGGCGGTGTTGTCGACCAGCACGGCGTCGGCGGCGCGCACCAGCGGTGAAACTTTGCGTTCGCGGTCGCGACGGTCGCGCTCGCGGACTTCTTCCATGACTTCAGCGAGCGAAATTTGCTTGCCCTTTTCCTGATGTTCTTTCCAGCGGCGCTCGGCGCGCACTTCGGGAGCGGCTTCCAGAAAAATTTTCAGCTCGGCGCGGGGGAACACCACGGTGCCAATGTCGCGGCCTTCCATCACGATGCCGCCGCCGGCACCGGCGCGTTGCTGTTCGGCGACGAGGACTTCGCGGACTTGCTGGACGGTGGCGAGGCGCGAGGCGGCCTGGGCTACTTCTTCGGTGCGGATTTCGTCGGTGACGTCCAGGCCGTCGAGGAAAACGCAATTTTTCGCGCCAGCGGCTTCCTGTTGCGCGCTAGGGCGGCGCAGTTCGATGTGGGTATCGCGGGCCACAGAGCTGAGGGCGGGCTCATCGGTGAGCGCGATTTTTTGGCGGAGCGATTTGAGCGCGAGGGCGCGATACATGGCGCCGCTGTCGAGGTAGAGATAGTCGAGCATGGAGGCGAGGAGGCGGGCGACGCTGCTTTTGCCGGAGCCTGCGGGACCGTCGATGGCGATGGTTAGTTTTTGCATTCGTTACGTTTTAGAAACTACAAAACGCGCGGTCGCGTTTGGAGCGAGCTGCAGATCTCGTTAGCCAAAACCCCCACACGAAAAATCATCGTGTGGGCACCCGGAGTTTCGGTTCAGATTCAGATAAATCGCCAGAGCTTTTGGTGCTGGTTAAAAGCCCATGATGTTATATCCGCAATCGACGTAGATTGTCTCGCCGGTAATTCCGGAGGCGGCATCGGAGAGCAGGAAGGCGGCGGTGCTGCCAACTTCGGCGGGGTCGACGTTGCGTTTCAGCGGCGCGCGTTCGGCGTGGGACTTGAGCATTTCGCCGAGGCCGGAGATGCCGCGGGCCGCGAGGGTTTTGATGGGGCCCGCCGAAATGGCGTTGACGCGGATTTTTTTGGTGCCGAGGTCGCTGGCGAGGTAGCGGACGCTGGCTTCGAGAGCGGCCTTGGCCACGCCCATGACATTATATTTGGGCACAACTTTTTCCGCGCCATAGTAGGAGAGAGTGACGATGCCGCCGCCTTCAGTCATCAGCGGAGCGGCGGCGCGGGAGACGGCGATGAGCGAATAGACGCTGACGTCGTGGGCGATGCGGAAGCCTTCGCGAGTGGTGTTCAGAAATTCGCCGCTCAGTTCAGCGGCGGGAGCGAAGGCCACGCTGTGCACCACGCCCTGCAGGGTGCCGTATTGCGTTTTTAGTTCGTCGAAAAGTTTGGTGATCTGGTCGTCGTGCGCGACGTCACACATGAAGCCGGTGGCGCCGGGCAAATCGGCGATCAGGCCTTTGGCTTCCTGCTCCAGGCGTTCGTTCTGATAGGTGATGGCCAGGCGCCAGCCGTCCTGCTGGAGTTTTTGCGCGATGGCCCAGGCGATGCTGCGTTTGTTGGCCACGCCGAAGACCACTGCGGTTTTCTGGGTGTCACTCATCTTTAGTCAGCACCTCGAAGATTCTGGGATTTTTTTCTGTGTTGCGTGCTGCATACTGCGCGGGTAGCGAGATCATATGCGCTGGAAGGCTCGTTCGATTTCTTTTACGGAATAGCGCAAGACCACTGGACGGCCGTGCGGGCAACTCATGGGGCAATCGGTTTTGGCTAATTCCGCGAGGAGCCATTCCATCTTGATTTGATCCAGTGGCATGTTCACTTTGATGGCCGCGTGGCAGGCGGTGGAGGCGGCGATTTTGGCCTGGAGGGTTTCAATGGAGATGGCGGCGTTTTCGCGCTCGATGCCATCGAGAATTTCGGTGAGGAGTTTTTCGGCGTCGCTGGCGGCAATGCCCGCGGGAACCGATTGGATCGCAACGCTTCGGGGGCCCATGGGTTCGACCTCGAAGCCGTTGGCGGCGAGTTCGTCGGCGATTTTTTCGTAGATAACGATCTGGCGCGGGGCGAGTTCAATGACCATAGGCATGAGCATGCGTTGCGCTTCGATTTTTCCTGCGCGCCGCGCTTCGAGGTGCTGCTCAAAGAGAATACGTTCGTGGGCGACGTGTTGATCGACGAGCCAGAGGCCGCCACTGTTTACGGCGACGATGAAACTGGAACTTACCTGGCCGAGCGGCTTCAGATCCGCGATTTGATCGACGTGCGGGAGGCTTGCCGGGGTGTCGCCATTCGGCCCAGCGAGATTGGCGATCCAGTTCCCTGCCGACTTTTGCGCGGAGCCTGCCGAGGTGGAAAATCCGCCGAGATCGAACGCGAGACGCTGTTCGACCGGGCGCAACGGCGCGGAAGTCAGATCGAAGCCGCCGTCAGAGCCCACGCCGGAACCGAGGCCTATGTCTTCCATGGGTGGAATGATGGCGCGGGGAATTCCAGATGGGCCGGTCGCGCCAAGGGTGCTGTCAGAAAAATCCGCGGAGGTGGAGGCCATGCCGGAAGCGAGCGAGTTTCCAGCGCCGGGCATGCGTAATGGTTGGCCGCCGGCAGCAGTGGCGAAGCTGGCGATGGCGCGCGAGGCGGTCAGCGCCTGGCGAATGGTGTCGCGGGTGAAGTCATGAACAAATTGCGGGTGGCGGAAGCGCACTTCGATTTTGGCGGGATGGACGTTGACGTCGACTTCGTCGTAGGGCATGTCGAGAAAAAGCAGGGTGGCGGGAAAAACTCCTCCGGGGAGAATATTTCTGTAGGCCTCGTGAATGGCGTGGAGGATGAGGCGGTCGCGCACCAGGCGGCGGTTCACGAAGACGTAGATGCCGTTGCGATTGGCGCGCTGCACTTCAGGGCGCGAGGTGAAACCGCTCACCGTGAGCGCGGATTTTTCTTCCTCGGGTTCGAGGGCCGGTTCGGTGATGGCGGAACGGAAGGCGGAGGTGGCTGCGGGAATTTCCGTGAGCTCCTCAAGGGCTTGTTTGCCGAAGAGCTGGTAAACGCGCTCGGCGAGCTTTTCGACCGGCGTGCAGTTGATGATTTCCTGGGTCGGTGTGGTGAGCACGAAATGTTTCGCGGGATTGGCGAGGGCGTAGTGAGTGACCAGCGATGCGATGTGACCGAGTTCGGTGGTGTCGGACTTGAGAAATTTTCTGCGCGCGGGGACGCTGTGGAATAAATCGGCCACGCTGATGGTGGTTCCGGCGGGAAGGCCCGCGGGTTTCACGCCCAGCAGTTTGCCTCCGGAGAATTCCACGCGGGTGCCTTCGGCTTCGGCGGCGTCGCGCGTTTCGAGAACCAGGCGGGAGACCGCGGCGATCGTGGGCAGAGCTTCGCCGCGAAAGCCCAGCGTGGCGATGGAGAGCAAATCGTCAGCGTTGCGCAGCTTGCTGGTGGCGTGGCGTTCGAAGGCCAGCAGCGCATCGTCGTGGGTCATGCCGTGGCCGTCGTCGATGACGCGAATCATGCGGCGGCCGCCGGATTCGGTTTCGACTCGAATGGTGCTGGCGCCAGCGTCGAGCGCATTCTCCAATAATTCTTTTACGACGGAGGCTGGGCGCTCCACGACCTCGCCCGCCGCAATCTTGTTGGCTACTGCCTCCGCGAGTATGCGTATGCGCGACATGAATTATTTCAGGGTTCGATTTTCGTTTTCGCGATTCATCACGAGGGGCTCTTGGTTATGCCGATGCCGAGTTGGTTTAGTTGTTCGTTGTCGACAGTGCTGGGGGATTCGGCCATCAGGTCGACGGCGGCGGTGGTTTTGGCGAAGGCGATGACTTCGCGGATGGACTTTTCGCCGGACAGGAGCATGACTACACGGTCGAGGCCGAGGGCGATGCCACCGTGCGGGGGCGTGCCGTAGGTGAGCGCGTCGAGAAAGAAGCCGAAGCGGCGGCGAAGCTGCTCTTCAGTGAGGCCGAGAGCTTTGAAGAGACGTTCCTGCACGTCCTGGCGATGGATTCGAATGCTGCCGGAGCCGAGTTCGACGCCGTTCAGAACGAGGTCGTAGCCCTTCGAACGGACTTCCCACGGGGCAGATTCCAACTTTTCGAGGTCTTCGTCGACGATGCCAGTGAAAGGATGTTGGGCGCTGACCCAGGTTTTGTCGGAGTTACTCCACTCGAAGAGCGGGAAGCCGGTGAGCCAGAGAAATTTCCACTGGGTCTTGTCGACGACGCCGAGGGCTTCGCCGAGGTGGAGGCGGAGTTGCCCGGCGACCAGCGCGGCCGCTTCGGTGCCCTTGATTTGTTCTTTGGCGGAGACGGCGACGACCAGGTCACCGGTTTTTGCACCGCAGAGTTCGGCGAGCTTTTTTACATTGTCGGCGCCGATTAATTTTTCGACGGTTGAAGTGGTGCCTTCAACAGCGAGCTTCACGAAATACGCGCCGCGGGCTCCCGCTGATCTGGCTTTTTCGGTGAGTTCATCGAGCTGCTTACGCGAATAGTTGGCGGCGCCGGGTGCGGCGAAGGCGAAGACGTTGCCTTCGATCTGCAATTTGGCGCGAGCTTCTTCAGGAAAGGCGGCGGTGACTTCGTGCAGTTCCATGCCGAAGCGCATATCGGGTTTGTCGCTGCCGTATTTGCGGACGGCGTCCTTGTAGAGCATGTGCGGAAAGGGCGCAGCGGCCTGAATGCCAGCGACGGCGCAGGCGCGTACCATCACGGTTTCGATAACGTTAAAAATATCTTCCTGGCGCGGGAAGGACATCTCCACGTCGAGTTGGGTGAATTCCGACTGGCGGTCGGCGCGCAAATCCTCGTCGCGAAAACATTTGACGATCTGGAAGTAGCGGTCCAGGCCGCCAATCATTAGGATCTGCTTGAAAATCTGCGGAGACTGCGGCAGCGCGTAAAACTGCCCGTGATGCACGCGGCTGGGCACGAGATAGTCG
>DATCOK010000484.1:0-3425 GCA_036564765.1 Candidatus Acidiferrum sp.
GAACTTCCGTGCCATCCGCCATGCCGTGCCAGCCTCCGCTGGATAACCGAAAACGTAAAGAGTTTCAGAAGCGGGCGGCCAAGCCTGCTTGGTGAAGAGTTTATTCTGCGGGCTCCAAAAGCGCTAAGGCTTTGCGGGCAGCGCGTTGCTCGGCTTCTTTCTTGGTGCTGCCTTCGGCGCTGGCTACACACGCTCCGCTGACCCAGACTTCGATGGCGAAAATTTTTTGATGATCGGGGCCGGACTCGCGGACCACGCGATATTCAGCGGGAATTTGCCCGCGTGCCTGCAGCAGTTCCTGAAGTGCGGATTTGCGATCGGATTCGGCCATGCGCGCACCGCTTTCTTCGAAAGCCTGCGCAAACAATGTGCGTTGCAGAACGGCGCGGGTAGCAGCCAAACCGGCGTCGAGGTAGACCGCGGCGAGAACCGCTTCGAAGGCGTCGGCAAGAAGGGTTTGTTTTTCGCGTCCGCCGGTCTTTTCTTCGCCGCGTCCGAGGCGGAGATGCTCGCCAAGATGCAGACGGCGAGCGGCGGATTCGAGGGAGTACGCGTTCACGAGACGCGCGCGGCTCTTGGAGAGTTGGCCTTCGCTCCACTCGGGAAAAGCTTCGAGGAGATGCTCGCTGGTGAGCAATTCGAGAACGGCGTCACCGAGAAATTCGAGCCGCTCGTTGTTCATGGCAATTTTGCCGTCGGGCGAATCGCTCTGGCTGGCGCGCAACTCGGGGACCGCTGAAGAGTGGGTAAGGGCCACCTTCAGCAGTTCCGGACGCGAAAATTTATGAGCCAGACGCTCTTCAAGGATGGCATCGTCCGCAACAACGGTCATGTATGCAACCTGTCAGGCCGCCATGAGAACGAATGATCCGGCGCGTTATTTGGGAGCGCTAAGCTGAGTACCGGCAAGTTTTTTGGATTCCTCCGCGCCTTTTTTGCAGGTCTCCTGCATAGCTCCGGTCATCGCCGCGCACTTGTTGTAGGCGTTGACGGCGTCATCCCAGTGCGAGGTTTTGGCGTTGGCCATTCCCAACAGATACAAATTGACCTGGTCGGGACTTGGATCGAGCGTCACGGATTGATTCAGTTCGGGGATGGCTTCAGAGAATTGACTGCGGCGAATCATGACCAGACCGAGTCCGCCATGGGCCATCGCCAACGTTTGGTTTTTTGCGGCCGAGAAATTCTCGTCGGTAACGCCTTCGGGCTTCGGGATAGTGGGAGTAAGTTCAATCGCTTTGCGCGAGTACTGCTCGGCTTTGGCAAGTTGTTTCGCGGGTTCGGGAGTTTTCGAGTTGATGGCGCGCGGGAGCGTTTGCGCGACTATGGCCAAAACCTGGACGTCATTGGGATTGATGGCCAACTCCTTGTCGGCAGTGGCCTCCATTTTGTCCACTTGGCCATTTTGTACGTAGGCCATGACCAGGGCGGAGTACACGATGGGGCGATAACGGCTATTGGGATATTTCTGAACGAAGGCCTCACCCAGTTCAATGCGCTTGGGCTGGTCCGTTTGTGGCGTGCCGCTGAATGTCTTGTACGCGGTTTCTTCTTCCGGACTGGTGGGCGCCGGGGCATTGGGGTCGTCAAGCGCGAGTGAGTTCGATTTTGATTTGTCGGTGGATCCGGAAGCCGGCGGCGGGTTTTGCGTGTTGGCCGGCGGAGGATTCTGCGTGTTGGCCGGCGGAGGATTCTGTTTGTTGCCGCCGTAGGATTGTGCGGAGGTGCTTCCCGGGGCGGAAAGCAGCGCCGCTGCCAACGCGCCCGTGAGGAATAAAGTATGCGGTGCTAGATTCATCTCATTTCTCCTGTTGAATTCACCGTAGAGTGTGCGGGCTCAAACTCGGGCGGTGTGTGGTGCAATACAAATTTGTTGAGCGTCACGGACGCGCGGAGGATTTCTCCCGCGAGGTTTCGTCCAATCCTTTTTGCGCCGCTTGCCTGGCTTGCTCCGGACCACCGGGAACCGTCAGAGCGGCTTGGTACTCGGCTTCGGCCTGGCGCGCTTGCCCTTCTCCATCATAAATCCGTCCGAGATAAATGTGCGACCACGCCAGCACCATGGGGTCGGAGGTAGCGGCGTGCTCTCCGGTGGTTAGACGGCCGAAGACCTCTTTGGCTCGCGGGCCATCGTGATCCATCATGGCCACCAACCCGAGACCATACCAGGCGCGCGGCTGATCGGGATACTTGGCGACTACTCTCTTAAAGGAGGCCTCGGCGGCGCGGGCGTTTTTCTCCGCGATGCGGCGCTCGCCCTCGGTGAGCGCGGCGATGGCGTCGGCATCGTTGGGGACGGTATCCGGCATGGCGGCGCGGCGGCGGGCCACTTCTTCGCTGGCGAGTTCATCGGATTTTTGCCGGCGGTCGGCGGAGGCGAATTGCACGGTGGCGACGCGCTTAAGTTCGGCCGACACGTCGATGGAGCGCACCAGATCGGGGAAAAACAGATCCATGGAAGGTTCAGAGCCTTCGAATTTGGGTAGCGCGTTATACAGCGGACGCACCAGAACGTAGCCGTCGGAATCATCCCGCTCGAGGGTGGCGTCGCGCTCTCCCGGCGACATTTTGCGGAGCTTCAGTTCGACGGCGCGCACGGTGTTTTCGGCGAAGTAGGAAGGAAAGTCGTCTTTCAGATCGGGAGCAAGGCGCGGAGCGGCGGCGGCCTTTTCGAACAGCGGCTTCTTCACGGCGATGACGTGAGAGAAGCGCAACGGGAGGGGATCAAGCAGAAAATGGAGATACGCGTGGCGCACCACGTCGAGCGGCACATCGTCGGCGCCGCTCAAGACGATGGCGTAATGATCGCCAAAATTTCGCACGTTGGTGAGGCGGCCGACCAGCGGCTCGACCACGATGGTGAAGGTGCGGGAATCGGAGGGCCGGGCCATATCACGCAAGTACCCGCCGGCCACGAAGACAATTTGGGAGACAGCTTCGTGCATGCGCTCGATTTCATGATTGTAGACGGGCTGCATCTGACGCCAGAGCTGGCCGATGTGCTGCTCCTGGTAGTAGGCGGAAAGGAGTTCGCTAAAGCCCTCCAGCGCCAAAACTTCGGGCGGCAGGTCGGCGCGATTCATGGTGGGCTTGAAGCCCGGTGCGCGGCCGGCGACTAGGCCGAACCAGAGGTAGCGAGAGAGCGCAGCGCCGGGGTCGGCGGAGTCATGCTGCTTGTAGTACTCGCGAATGGCCTCGACGGCGGGGCCCTGCTGGTGCTGCATGCGTTCGCGTAGCTGGGCGCGGATGGGATGCCAATTCTCGGCGCTGACATTGGATTCGAACCCGGAAGCAAGCAGGGCGCACATGGTGGTGAACATGGCTTCGCTGGAGTCCACGGTGATTTGCGTGGGCGGAGCGAGTTCCCGTTGGGGGCGCGGCTGCTGCGGAGGGTCAGGCGGGGCAGTTTGGGCGTGGGCCGTACC
>DATCOK010000485.1:0-4918 GCA_036564765.1 Candidatus Acidiferrum sp.
CACCGAGCAGACCGTTACCAGCTTGCAAGCCCTGGTGCAGAGCGTCAGCTCGGTTGCTAACAACACGTTGACCGGACCGGTTAACAATCTGAGCGCCGCTGAACTGGGTTCGGCCTCGAATCCGCAGATCACCGTGGTTAATGGAGACCTCACGCTTTCCGGAAACAACACCGGATACGGCATTCTCGTAGTGACCGGCACCCTCACGTTCTCAGGCGACAACGGTTGGCGCGGCATCGTCCTGGTCATCGGGCAAGGAAATCTGCAGGAGAGCGGCGGCGGTAACAACGAATTCGACGGGGCCGTGCTAGTGGCCAAGACACTCAACGCCGCGGGTCAGCCCTTGGCTACCTTGGGCACGCCGGTCTTGAACTGGAACGGTGGCGGCGGCGATGGCATTTACTACGACAGCTGCTGGATCGCCAACGCGACCTCCGGCCTCAGCTATCAGGTACTTAGTTTCAAGGAAATCTCGCAATAGCTCTAGGGGGATTTGTGCAGAATTGGCAGAAGAAGGTAACTCTCGCATCGTCGGTGCTCGGCTGGACGCTGTTGGCCTCGCCAGTTTTCGCTCAGCAAGCCGACAGCTTGCAGCCTGCAACTCTGCGTAGTTCCGACCCTGCAGCTGCGCCGGCCCCGAAGCACAGAGTCAGAAAAGTCTGGACCGAAGATTCCATCGAAGAAGTGCGAACCCCGGCCGACAAATATAATGACGCGCAGGAATCCGCTAAAAACACGGCAAAAACTTCACCGAAACTGATCACCGTCGACGGGCCCAACGTTCCCAAAGGCATTGGCGCTCCGCCCCTGGTTTTGCATATTCCCAGCACCCCGGAAGACACTCAGACGGAAATCGATAAGCGTAAATATTTAGCTGACGACTTTCATCGCCTGCTCACGGACGCGGAAGAAAGGCTGCAAACTGAGCCTGATCCCATGGTCCGCAAAACTCTCGAGGAGAAAGCGAACCTCTTGAAGTTCGACATCAACTCCACGAATTCCGACATCAAGAAACTCGAAAAGGCTCTCGATGATTACCAGCATGGGAAGACTCCCGAACAGCCCAAACTCGAAGCAGAACCAAAATCCATCGGCTTTGGAGCCGGCGATGGCACGGTTAATCCAGTAACGCCGCAATAAGCACTGGCCGGGTTTTAACGTCAGGTCTATCGGAATCTCAGCAGGTCCGCGGCGGCTAGTATCACAAATCACTGCGCTTACGACTGTGTCTTCTGCGCCAAATCAATATAAGCATCGACTTCTATAGTGTCGCCCGGCCCGCGTACCCGGTCATTTCCAGATATCCGGCACCGCTCAGATTCATTCCCGATCGTTTGCCGTGAAGTTCGATCGCGCCTTCCCAATACGTAGGGACGGTACGGTAATCGCCGGTCAATTCTTGCGAAGGTAGCGGCGTCTTGGCCTCCAGTTCCATTCCCAGTTTTGGTATGACAATTTTCCATTGAATCGGATAGGTACCGCTAGAAGCTTCGCTTTCCCAAGTCTCTCCAAGCGGCTGTAGAACAAAATCCGAGTCGCGCAAATGCGTAGTGTGGCCCTGTGCGTCGACAAAGGTCCCCGCGGAAAAGGGATCGATGGAACCGTCGCGCTTGCGGATGTGAAACAGCATCAACTCGGTGTGATCGTCGAGTTGCAAGCTCAGCCAGTCCCATCCGGCTTGCTCATCCGTCAGTTGATGGGTAAAGAATTCGTGATCCATCCAGGACAGGCCCGTCACAGAAAAGCTTTTGGAGTTGAGAGTGATCGTGCCTGTGGTGTCCAGCCGTGTCAGCGAAAGGTAATGCGAAGCGCGACCCGGCCCATCCGCCTTCTGGCTCACACCGTTTTCTCCGTGAATCACCGGGGGCTTTTCCGAATGAAGCGAGAACTGCAAGTCGAAATTCTCGCTGATCGCTTGCAGCACTTGGTCGGAATTTTTCCACTGTATCTGCCAATTGCCGTTCCAGACGCGCTGCGCCGATTCTTCCACGCCAGCGATTCCCGGTCCCGAGCGGTTGGTGCGTTCGGCGTGGTAGAACTTCCCGCCGGTGAGGTCGCTCAGCGCCAAATGCGCAAGATAGAGGTCCTGGATATCCCACGCGCCATGTTGTGAAGTGCTATTTCGCTGCACGCCCTGGCGAAAAAAAGTCAGCTCAAATCCAAAGCGGTGGCCGTCGGCGCTTTGCAGATTGCCGGTGTAATACCACCACTCCGTCCGAAAATCCGGATGGCTGAAATAATCATGAGGAAAAGAGTATTTGTATCCTGGCAGAGCCAAGCGATAAGCGGGTGCCGTCGACGCCGCGGAAGAAAAAACCAGCATCAGCGAACACAACGAGCAGGCCACTCGCACGGAGAATTCGCGGCTAATCCTCATGGATGACTTCCAGCGGATTGAGCCGCACCGCCATCTGCGCGGGGTAAAGTCCCGAAAGTACGGTCGCGGCGTAAACGAAGGTCAGCCCGCCCACCAGAACCGCCACCGGCCAATGGAAGCGAATGGTCCATCCAAAAGATTGCTTGTTGATGACAAAAATCAACACCAGCGACAGAAAATAACCAAGAATCGCTCCGGCAAAATTGGCGAGCAAGCCGAGCAGTCCAGCTTCGACCAAAATCAGTTTGCGTACCTGGCGAGAAGTCGCTCCGAGAAATCTCATCAGACCCAATTCGCGCCGTCGATCGATCACCAAGGCTAATAGCGCGCCGGCGATTCCGACGACCGCTACGAGCACGGCCACGGCTTCCAGCGCGTAAGTGATCGCAAAGGTGCGGTCAAAAATGCGAATGGCCTCGCCGCGAATTTCGCGGTCGGAAAAGATCAGCAGCCGGTGCCCGGCGGTCGCTTGCACAATTTCGGAGCGAACGCTCTCGATGTCGGCATCACGCGCCAGATAGACGGCCAGATTGGATGGCGCTGGATCGGGCAGATACTGGAGAAGTGTTTCGCGGTCCATCAGAATTTCCCCGCGTTCGCTGGAGTAATCGTAATAAATATCGAGGATGCGAAACTGGCCGCGAGATGCGCCCAGAGCAAGGGTAATCGTGTCGCCCATTTTAACGTTGTGTTTGTAAGTGAAGGGCTCGCTGACGACAACGTTGTTGGTGCCGCGCAAGTCCTTGAACACTTCGGATGATGGACGCCCGGAGAAAAAAACCGAGTGCCGGTCTTCGCGATACATGGAAACATCCGCTCCGCCCAGCATTACCGGCCGCCCGTTGTAGCTGATCTCGTAAGCACGCAAGCGGTCGACCGCTCCGACTCCCGGCAAGCTGGCGATCGTAGCGACAAGCTCTGGCGAAATGGTGGGATGGCGATCCGCCGCGGGATCGCCTGCCGGCCTGATATACAAGTCGGCAGGCAATTGCTCCGCCATCCAGGCGATGACCGTTTCGCGAAAACTTCCCACCATGATTCCGATGGACACCATCATCGCGATGGCTGTCGCGAGCGCCGCGATCAACACGGAAGTTCGCCGCAGCGATGCTCCTAAACTACGCGACGCTAACAAGGCCTCCGCGCCAAAATGTCTTCCCATCCAGCCCGACGCCACGCGCATCACGGCGGAGACAAATGCGGGAATCGCCAGTGCACACGAAACAATCAGAAAAATTGCCGCAAGGTAGCCGAACAACGGCTTGCCGGCAATTGCCGGAGCTCGCGACGACGCTGCAGCAGCCAAAGCAAAGACGATCGCGATGAAACTATCGCGCGTGCTGTGGACACGAACTTCATACTCGCGGCGTCCGCGCGCGATCGCTTGCGCGGGCGGCACGAAGGAAGCTTCCCGGGCTGGCGCATACGCCGCCACCAGCACCACACCGATTCCCACTGCAAATGCCAACGCCACCGGCCCGGCGGAAAGTTCAATCGATCCCGGCCTGCTACTCACGTACAGGGACTGCACCGTTAAGCTCATCAGCCGCACCGTGCCAATGGCCATCAATCGCCCAAGCGGCAAACCGAGCAGCGTGCCAACCAAGCCGAAACTAGCCGCCTCTCCCAAAAATGCTCCGAGTACCATCCCGCGGCTCGCGCCCAACGCCCGCACAATTCCGATTTCCGGCCGGCGCCGCACCACGGAGACCGAAATGGTGTTGTAGATGAGAAACGCGCCAACCACGAGCGAGATATAACTGAGCAGACGTAAATTCCAGCGAAAGGCCGCCAGCATCTGGCGGTTTTCATTGGTGCCGGCGCCTTGCGGCCGTACCTCGATTCCAGTTGGCAGGACAGCACGCAGTCGCTGTTGCCATTCTTCGAGAGACGCGGTACCCGGCGCTTTCAGTAAAATCCGATCGACGCGTCCCGCGCGGCCTGCGGCGCGCTGCGCCGATGCGATGTCCATCAGTATCGCGGACTGCGCGCCATTCGAATCGGGATACACACCACGCACCACGAAGTCCTGCTCGCGGTCATTGATCAGCAGCGTCACATGCCGGCCCGCGCTGAGATTGAGGCTCGAGCCCACCCAAATGCTCGACGGATCGGAAATGCACGCAAACGGATTTTCTGCTTCCTCGCTACGCGGCTGGTTCGTTTGCGACGCGCCAACCTCGCAGCCCTTCATGAACTCGTTTCGCCCAGCTCCATTCTGGGCGGCGCGCGCCGAAAAATTGTTGGCCTCGACGACAAAGTCTAGTCCGATGAGCGGCAGGGTCTGCTTGGTGTCGCGCAATACTGCGTAATCTTCAATGCGCGGCGAGACGCGGAGCGCGTAGGGCAGCGTCACAATGGTGCCCACCACCGCATCCGGTATGCCGCCCGAAGTCGTCACTTCCAGATTGTTGTCGCCAGAAAGTGTTTCCAGTGACGAGCGGAACGACCCAGTGGCGGCATTTCCCGCGAGGTCGATCGCCAGCACCACCGCGACGCCAAGCGCAATTCCTAGAACGGTCAGTCCGGTGCGTACCGGCT
>DATCOK010000486.1:0-2592 GCA_036564765.1 Candidatus Acidiferrum sp.
CAGTGTTGTTCGAAGCTCGCGCGGCTGCACCGCTGCTGGCGCAAATTCTCGGCCCCGCCGTCAACGGTGCGCGGCCGCCCGTCTCTTTTACGCCCGTCATGGAGCAACTCCTGAGCGGTCTCGGCGGAAAGAGCGACTGGATCACCCGTATCGGCGCCCGAGTTTTGCCCGCATCCGTTACGGTCGTGGACGACCCCGGCGCCAAAGAATTTCAAGGCACGCCGTTACTCGGCGCCTATGCCGTGGACGACGAAGGCGTGCGCGCGCAAAAGGTCACTCTGGTGGAAAATGGCACGCTGAAGAATGAATTGATGTCGCGCCGCCCCGGTCCGGACTTCGACCAATCCAACGGCCACGGCCGCTCAGCATTTTTGAGCGACGCAAAGCCCACTATGAGTAATCTGTTCTTCACTTCCAAAGAAACCGTTTCTCCCGCTGATCTGAAGAAGAAATTTCTCGACCAATGCCGCGACCAGAAATTGGCCTACTGTCTGATTGTTCGGCAAATGGATAATCCCACCATCAGCCTGCTGCACCAGGACGATTTTCAGGCATTGTTGGCCAGCTACGGCGGAGGAGCCGGTACCGGCGACCGCCTGCCGCTGGTGGTTTATCGCGTCTACCCGGAAGATGGGCGCGAAGAGGTGGTCCGCGGCGCGCGCATCATTGGCCTGAATTCGCGCGCGATTCGCAATATCTCGGGCATCGGTAACGACAGCTACGTCTACAACTACATGCAAAGCCAAGTGAACGGATTCGCCGGCACCGCGCTCGGAGCGTTCGGCTCGGCGCAAAACGGCTTGCCCGCTTCCATCGTCGCGCCTTCGTTGCTTTTCGAAGAAGTGGAAGTACGCGGCGCGCGCGGTGAGCCGAAGCGCTTGCCACTCATCCCCGCGCCGGTGATGAGCGCTGCGAAGTAAATTCGCGGTTTGAAATTCGGCGAGCAATTCTTTTCTTCGCTTGTGAGCATTTGCTATGAGAGAAATCACGCGTCGCGGTTTCATCTACGCCACCGCCACCATCGCCGGCTACGGCGTCCTGGCCGGCGTGCAGCGCGTTTGCTCTTCCGCGTTCGCGGATGGCATTGAAAAAGACGAAGGCACCGCACCGGTAAAAATCGCCAAGTTTAGCGATGCAGGTACTCTCGAAGGCGTCTCAGCGGTACCAAAGGTTCGCAAAACCTCGGAACAATGGAAATCGCAATTGACCGCATTGCAATTTGACGTTACGCGCCGAGCCGCCACCGAATGGGCCTTTACCGGCGCGTTGCACGATGAACACCGCGCGGGAATTTACCGCTGCATCGACTGCGGAAACGCCCTTTTTGATTCGAATAGCAAATTCGATTCCGGCACCGGCTGGCCCAGCTTCTTCGAACCCATGGCGAAAGAGAACGTCCGCGAGAAAAATGACCTCTCCTTCGGAAGCATCCGCACCGAAGTGAAGTGCACGCTCTGCGACGCCCATCTGGGCCACGTTTTTACCGACGGCCCGCAGCCAACAGGCCTGCGCTACTGCATGAATTCCGCAGCCCTGAACTTCATCCTACGCAAGAGTTGAGCTTCCGCGTCCCTTACGCCCAAGTGTGTCGATTTACGATAGTCTAAGCGGGCACCCATGCCCACGCACCAAAACGTGGAAGTCCGCGAAAAGAAAAACGCTGCGCTTCTCAGCGTGGGCTCCGCGCTGGTGTTGCTATCGCTGAAAACCTACCTGGTCATCCGCACCGGCAGCTTGGGCGTGCTGTCCGAAGCCATGCACTCCGGCTTGGACCTGCTAGCCGCCGTCATCACCTTTCTGTCGGTGCGCATGTCCGATCAGCCCGCTGACGAACGCCATCCTTACGGTCACGGCAAATTTGAAAGCTTCTCTGCCTTCGTCGAAACGTCGCTGCTGATCGTGACGGCCATCTTCATTATTTATGAGGGGTTTGACAGGCTGTTCTTCCACCAGGTGCACATTCAACCCAGCATCATCGCCGTGGCCATTCTGCTGGTTGCCTTAACCATCGATATCACTCGCGCGAAAGCATTGGGTCATGTCGCGCGTAAATATCACAGCGAAGCCATCGAAGCAGATGCGCTGCATTTTTCCACCGACGTCTGGAGCACCATGGTCGTCATCGTCGGCATCGGCCTGGTATGGGCCGGCGAAACATGGAACATTCCTTGGCTCGTTTATGCCGACGCAATCGCCGGTCTGGCGGTCGCCGGGGTTATCCTCTGGGTTGGCACGCAACTTGGCAAACGGACTCTGGACGCCTTAGTGGACGCCGCGCCGGAGGGCTTACGTCAGGAAATTGCTCGCGCAGTAGCTCGTATGGATGGCGTGCTGGACGTAGATCGTGTCCGAGTGCGGCGCGCCGGCAACCGCCACTTCGTCGACGCCACCGTCAGCGTGGCGCGCACCTCTAGCCTGGAACAGGTTCATGAACTAAGCGACGCCATCGAGAAACGCATCGGGGAAATCGTGCCCTCCGACGTCATGGTCCACGCCGAGCCTCGCGCCCCCCAAGGCGAGCACCTGTTCGAATCGATTCGCGCGCTCGCCCAACGCCTGGGGCTGGCCATCCACGACCTCACCGCCTTGCAG
>DATCOK010000487.1:0-1889 GCA_036564765.1 Candidatus Acidiferrum sp.
AGCATCGGATCTCTTCACCGGCGTGTCTTCTTCTCTGCGTGTCTGGAACAGTCACGGCGACCACGTCATGCAATTGCCCACGGGCTTCCGCACCATAGGCCGCACCGCCAACGCCGTCGCCGCCGTCGAAGATCCCGCCCGCAAAATCTACGCCGTGGAATTCCATCCCGAAGTGAATCACACTGAGCAGGGCACCGAAATGCTGCGCAACTTCCTCTTTCGCGTCTGCCATGCGGAAAAGAAGTGGAGCGGCGCGGCCTTCATCGAAGAAACCGTCGAAGCCATCCGCCAGAAAGCCGGGCCGACCGCCAAAGTCATCTGCGCCCTAAGCGGCGGCGTCGATTCCACCGTTGCCGCCGCCCTCGTGCACCGCGCCATCGGCGATCGCCTCACCAACATCTTTGTGAATACCGGCATGCTCCGCAAAAACGAGTTCGCCGAAACTCTCGAAATGCTCCGTGATCGCCTCGGCCTCAAGGTCATCGGCATTGATGCCACCGACCGCTTCCTCGCCCGACTCGAAGGCATCAGCGACCCCGAAACCAAGCGCAAGCGCATCGGCGCGGAATTCATCGCCGTCTTTGCCGAAGAGTCTCAGCGTCTGCAGCGCGAAGAAGCTCACGGTGACATTAAATTTCTGGTTCAGGGAACCCTCTACCCCGACGTCATCGAGTCCATCTCCGTGCGCGGCCCTTCCGCCACCATCAAGACTCATCACAACGTTGGTGGTCTCCCCGAAAATATGCCCTTTGCCCTTATCGAACCCCTCCGCGACCTCTTCAAAGATGAAGTGCGCCGTATCGGCAGGGAATTGGGATTACCAAACGAGGTATTGGTGAAACATCCGTTTCCGGGCCCCGGCTTAGCAGTCCGCTTGCTCGGCGAGATCACCCGCTCCCATTTGTTAACTCTTCAGGAAGCTGACGCTATCGTCGTCGAGGAGATTCGCCGCGCTGGGTACTACGAAAAGGTTTGGCAGGCTTTTGCGGTACTTTTACCCGTCCGCAGCGTAGGTGTGATGGGCGATGGAAGGACCTACGGGCTCACTGTAGCCGTCCGCGTGGTCCAGAGCGACGACGCCATGACCGCCGACTGGGTCCGCCTCCCGGGGGACGTGCTAGAACGCATCTCCACCCGCATCGTAAACGAAGTTCCCGGTGTAACGCGGGTGGTCTACGACATCAGTTCAAAGCCGCCAAGCACCATCGAGTGGGAGTAAACGCGTACGGGGCACTACGGCAAGGCATGATTTGTGGAGAGGCTTGCATTCGAAGATTGGGTTTGCCGCGCGGGGCCGGGTGCGCGGCAAGTCGCCAATTTTTACTCGAATATTGCTATCGGGCTCTGTGCATCATCAACGGTTCGCCATCTTCTGGGCCATGTACAAAATGAGCTTGCGATCCTCTTCTTCGACCTTGCTCAGCAGTCGACGAAGTTTGTTGAGGAAGCGTGCTTCTTTCCCAACGCTGCCCCACGCGATGTCGTCGGACGACTTGCGCTTGGGTAGGTTAGGAAGCTGGGGTGGCTCTTCACCATCATAGAAGAGTTGGTAGAGTGGGCATTCGAGAGCGCGGGCCAGTTTCTCGAGCGTTTCGATGGCCGGAACAGTGTGGCCATTTTCCACGCGGGAGATGTAGCAGCGGAGCAAACCGGTACGCTTCTCGATGTCGCCCTGTGAGAGTTTCTTTTCCTCACGCATTACGCGGAGGCGGTCACCGATGATCATGGGCGGCATTATTGCATCCGGTAAGCGATTAGGCAAGTAGAAAGTTGCTACTCATTTGAATGAAACGTTTGATGCGCAGGGAAACGAGAAAACGGTAATTGCCGCGACGGAAACAGCGGAAGCGTGTAACGTAACCAAAACAGCATGGCACACGTCCCAAAAG
>DATCOK010000488.1:0-6429 GCA_036564765.1 Candidatus Acidiferrum sp.
ACTTTACTGTGGCCGTAGATCAATCGGTGCCGGCGCTCACTGCGCTCGAAGAACAGCAACCTGAGCCAAAACCGCTGGCAATTGCAAGGCAGGAGGTAACCATCTCCGGCTACACATTCTCCGCGGAGCAGCCCGTGACGCACATCGCCGCCACCTCCACCCGCATCGACCGCGTCGCGCTGCGCATGGTTCCTGCTTACACTCTGGCGCTCGAACCCGATCAGACCATCGAATTGCTCGACAAACCAAAAAAGCCCTTCGATGTCCTCCTCCGCGTGCACTCTTACGCGACCAAGCCCGGCAAAATCGATGTCGGCCTGAACGCGCCGGAAGGCTGGAACGTCAGTGCTCCGGTTGCGCTGCAATTCTCCGGCGCGGGCGATCAATTTGCCAAAGCCACCGTCAGGCCACCAGCGAGCCTGGCGCGGGGAACATTTCAAATCACCGCGTATGCCGATCGAGGCAAAGAAAAGTTCACGACATCGCTCGCGCCTCTCCCGTCTCTGCCCACGCTACTATGGAGTGAACCGGCGCGTTGCCGCGTCTTCTCCTTCGACGCCATAGTGCCGGACAACTTGCGCGTCGGCTACATCTCCGCCGAAAGCGAGCCAATTCCGCAGGCGTTGGAACGCCTGGGCATTCATGTGGAACTTCTCGACGCTGCGGCGTTAGCGTTCGGCGATCTCTCGCACTTCGACGCCGTGGTCGTTGGCGTGCGCGCTTATGAGCTGCGCTCGGAATTGCCGGGAGCCAACCAGCGCCTGCTCGACTATGTTTCGAACGGCGGCACGCTGGTCGTCCAATACCAGCGCGACTTCGCCTGGGACAAATTCCAGTACGCGCCATACCCCGCGAAAATGGCCTCTGATAAGCCCAACAGCCCGCTCCCGCGCATCACCGACGAAAATTCTCCGGTGAAATTTCTCAAGCCGGATGATCCGCTGCTGAACCAGCCGAATAAAATCACTTCCGCCGATTTTCAAGGGTGGATCCAGGAACGCGGCCTCTACTTCTGGACCCAGTTCGACTCCAAATACACCCCACTACTCGCTATGAACGACCCGGGCGAACCAGAACTCAATGGGGGCTTGGTGTACACGCACATAGGCAAAGGCACGTACATTTACACTGGGCTGGCCTTCTTCCGCCAACTGCCCGAAGGCGTACCCGGCGCCTATCGCCTCTTCATCAATTTATTAAGCGCCTCTCGAAGCGGGAAGCAGCAGTAACTAGCGTAACGTCAGCCGGGATGCGGACGAGTTTGCGAGGTTAGGCGCGCAGCAAAAAATCTGACCGTCTGGATAGATTTTAGCGGCGGCGCATCGGCGGGCGGTGGGAAGTCAGCGCTCGCGGCCGCATACGGAATCGCGGCGCCAGTGGCGGCGGCACATTACGCAAAAAATCTCCGCAGCACGGGCAGCGTCCCACGCTGGAAGTAGCGGCTGTGGCGTCCGCACGAAGCCAGTGGCCACGCGCTTCGCACAACTGATTGATGCATTGCACGGTGAATCCTGGCAGATATTGCATCATCCCCCCGTAACACAGTCCGCACCGAAATGCTCTCGTCGAAATTGCTGATCGTCGCCGAAAACAAACAGGCCCGCTACAGAAGCGAATCAATTTTATTTTATCTGCGGAATTTTGCGCTGCGAAGCGATGCGGTGTCAAGCACAATCACCACCAGATGTAGTGGTGGGCTTGCGAGGTGTGGAAAAACGTCCCGCCCGCTGTGGAAAACTGGCGAATTGCGCTGAATGTCAGTTGAGAGCCGCTTTGCAACCTGACTATGGATTCGTCGGGGAAGGCTTCGTGGCCGCGGGTCGGATGTGCTTCAGTTCTTCCAGAGCCGCAAGCCGCACTTTCATCTTGTCGATATCCTGCTGTCGCGCGTCGATGTCTTGCCGCATGGCGGCCAGTTTGGCTTTGCCGGCGGTGTCGTGGGCATAATCGGCATTCGAAAGAAAAGTATCCTGCTGTAGGGCCAGGTCGCGGCGCGCCAAATCGGCATCTTTCTCCGCATCGGCGATGGACGCTTTGAGTCGTAGAATTTCTGGGTCATCCTCCGCGGCTGGAGCAGTCGCCGCATCGGGAGGAGTCAAAGGCGTCTTTGCGGCGGCCGCAACGTCTTCCTTGCCCGGCGGCGCCGTTTCCAGTTTAGCCGGAGCATCCACGTTCAAGCCCTGCGCACCCGGTTTGAGATTTCCCTTATCCAAGTCATCGTCCGTGATGACTTTTGAAGGCTTGGTAGAATTCTTGGCTTTTTCGCGTGAACGCTTCGCCGCATCGACAATTGATTGCGTTTGCCCGTCCGAACTGGACGAATCCTGCGATTGCGGAAGCCTGCCTGCCGACGCCCCGCTTGCTATATTCAGGGAAGCGGCGACAAACAGTAAGACGCCTGTTAGAGTCACATGTTTCGGCAGCAATCTCTGATTCGCCATTTCGCACCTCAGGTCCACGAGGATCCGCAAATATCGCGGATCACCGAACTTCTAAGATAACTCTTAACTTCGCGGGGCACCAATTCCCGGGCAGGGCCGCGTGCGAATCAGGCAACCGCTCAGCAGCGCTACAAACAGTCACTGACTCTCAGAAAGTACGACACCCGAAACTCATCCATATGCATACTGGAGTGGAATTTTCTAGGGAGGAGACACTGAAGTCCTCGAACGTTATCGTATTGGCGTTTCTTGCGGTGTCTACTGCAACCACAGTGCGCGCCCAGGAGCCTGCGCCAACTCCTCCTTCGCCGCCACAGGCATCTCGAACGCCGAGAACATCAATCCTTCCCGTCGAACACCGCTTCTGGGACAGGAAAAACGACCTGCTCTTCGTCGGCGTCGCCGCTTCACGCACCCTCGATTATTTTTCCACCTTGAATATGCGCCGCCGCGGCCGCCAGGAAATTTTCCTGACCAACGAAGCCGTCGACAACCATGCGGGCTTCGCCGCCATCGAGGCCGGCGCGACCGGTGTATCGATGGGAGCGTCCTACCTCTTCCATCATTACCATCACCATCGCCTCGAGCGTTGGACCTCCGCAGTGCACATCGGCCTGGCCACCACCGGTGCCGTCCGTAACTATTGCCTGAAGACCGCGCATTCCGCTCCGTAAGCCAGCCGTGACAGTTCGCGACTGGATTGCGGCGGCACGCCGATTCTCAGTGTCATCCGTCCAACCATCTGACGCTGTCTCTCCGACTTACACAGAAGCTGGCGAAGCCATGGGCGTGCGGCATACTCGCCGCACGTGGGTTATCATTTTGCTCAAGCAGTCGAGTAATCAAGCGAGGAGGTCTTATCACGCGGTCGAGCTCCACGTACCGTTTGTGTTTTTTTCTGGCGCTCATAGTGTGTATTGCTGGCCCTGTCTTCGACGCACAAACCGCGGCGGCTCGCTCTCCGCAGGAAAAATCCACTAACACGAAGGATTCACAAGTCCGGCATCCGAGCTCAACTGTTGCGCCCCCATCGCCGAACAGCCAAACGGAAACGGACCAATACACGCTCTCTCACGAGCGCTACGAAAGAGCCGTCTCATACTCCCGCGCCGGATACACTCTCTACTTCGTTTCGTACATCCTTTCCACCCTGGCGTTGCTGCTGATCTTGCGTTTGGGTATCGCAGCAAGGTTCCGCGACATCGCCGAGAGCGTCACCGACAAGAAATGGCTGCAGGGCCTGATTTTTATTCCGCTGCTGATTTTGCTCAGCGATCTCATCGATCTGCCCGTGCGCATCTATTGGCACGCCCTTTCCTTGCGCTATGAGCAATCCATCCAGCGTTGGGGCTCGTGGCTGGTGGATTGGCTGAAGTCGGAAGTGCTGGGCCTCTGCTTGGCGACCTTGTTGGTTCTGGTGCTCTACCTGGCCATGAGAAAAAGTCCGCGGCGCTGGTGGTTTTATTTTTGGCTCGCGGCGCTGCCCATCCTGCTCTTCATATTCTTCATCAGCCCGTGGTTCGTCGATCCGCTCTTCAATCACTTCGATCCGCTGGCCAAAGATCATCCGCAACTAGTGGCCTCCATTGCCAATCTCACGCAACGAGCCGGTGTGCCCATTCCGCCCGATCGCATGTTCCTGATGAATGCCAGCGAGAAAACCAACGCCATCAACGCGTATGTGACCGGCATCGGCGCTTCAAAACGCGTGGTCATGTGGGATACCACGCTAGCCAAAACCACTTCCGACGAAGCCTTGTTTATCATCGGCCACGAACTGGGTCACTACGTTCTGGGTCACGTGGCCGCCGGCTTTCTATTTTTCGCCGCTTCTCTTCTCGTGGCGCTCTACATTCTTTTTCGCGCGTTGCATTGGTCGCTGCATCGTTGGGGCGGAGATTGGAAAATTTACGGGCCGGAAGACTGGGCATCCCTCGCTGTGATTCTGCTTATTTTTCAGCTGTTGATGTTTTTGTCTGCCCCAGTGGAAAATGGCTTCAGCCGCCGGCAGGAACACGCCGCGGATGTCTACGGCCTGGAAATTATCCATGGCATTGTGCCCAACTCCGAAGATGTGGCTGCCCACGGGTTTCAGGTGCTTGGCGAATTAGACCTCTCCGATCCGAACCCTCCGCCATTCATCACCTTTTGGCTTTACAGTCATCCGCCGCTCGCCGAGCGCCTGGTCTTCGCGCATTCCTACGACCCTTGGGCCAAAGACGAAAAACCGCGGTATGTGAAATAATTCATTCGCGTGGCGGATCCAAAGTTGCGTTTCGCCAACGTTTAGGTGCTTACAGACTCGGCCGCGCCCCGTCTCATTAGGGGCCTCTGGAGAGGGACGATTCGGTGATGACCCATGGAGCATGAGCCGATCGGCACGCCGACGCCGGTTACGCCGGATCCAGAAATCGAAAATAAGCCCGGCCAGCCCCGCCCTGGAATTACCGCCGTCTTCCTCAATGCGGAGGGCTTGCGCGCCGGCTGGCGCTTGCTGCTTTACGCCGCTATCGTGGCGGGATTTGCCACCTGCTTATCCATGCTGTGGATGTCTCTGCTCAAAACTGGCCACGGAAAATTTTCTATCACCAATCTCTTTCTGACGGAAGTCGTCGGCTTCGTCGCTGCATTTGGCGCCGCGGTGGTCATGTCGTTTCTCGAGCATCGCCCCATCGGCGCATACGGATTGCCGGTCCATAACGCCTTCGGAAAATTATTTTGGCGGGGATGCCTGTTCGGTCTGGCGGAAATCAGCCTGCTGATCGCGCTGATTTACACCTTTGGCGGGTATTCTTTTGGCGTTTTGGCACTGCACGGCACCCAGATCGTACACTGGGCCTGGTTGTGGGCCATCTGCCTGCTCTTCGTCGGCTTCTTTGAAGAATTTTTATTTCGCGGTTACAGCCTGTTCACGCTTACTTCCGGCGTCGGTTTCTGGCCCGCCGCGGTTGTGCTCTCTCTGCTTTTTGCGGCCGTTCATCTGCAGAACAGCGGCGAAGGACTTGTCGGCGTCGCGGCTGTTTTCGTCGTAGGCATGCTGTGGTGCTTTACCGTGCGCCGCACCGGCACCTTGTGGTTCGCGGTCGGCATGCACGCGGCCTATGATTTTGGTGAAACTTATCTGTACTCCGTGCCCGACAGCGGCGTGCTTCTTCCCGGCCATCTTTCGAACGCCATGCTGCACGGCCCGGCGTGGCTCACCGGCGGAACGGTCGGTCCGGAAGCTAGCGTTTTCGACTTTGCGATCTTATTCGCGCTGTTCTTTGTGATTCACCGGCTGTACCCGGCCAACAAAATGCCGTCACCGACGGCCGTAGGAGAAAATTCAGAACCTCAGCGCACCAGTTCCGAAACAAACACTAACTTCACTCCGTGAACTCGGGCTTCCGGCAACGTTTGCTTCAATGCTTCCAAGGTCGAGGGATGCGCATGCCCGATGGCGATGGCCTCTTTTTTCTTTGCGGCTCCGGCGATGGCGGTCTGGATCTGTTTGCGCACTGCCGCCACCTGCTCCACGTCATCTAGAAACGGCACATTGCGGAATCCCGCGGGCACTCCCAATCGCTCCGCCGTTTCATACGCCACTGTGGCCGCACTCGTCCGGCTATCCACGTAAAACAGCCTGCGTTCTTTCAGCACCGGCATCAACTGCGCCATCAGTTTCGCGTCCGCCGTGGACTCCGATCCCTGATGATTGTTCACCCCAGTGGCTCCCGGCACAGCGCCCAGAAAATCTTTCACCATGCTGGATACCGCCGAGCTCGACATCCCGCTTCGCAACTCTCGAGCTTCGGGATGCTCTTTGCCCACCGACTGCATCGGCAGGTGCAGCATCACTTCATCGCCTCGCACTCGCGCCTGCTGCGCAATTTCAGACGAATGCAACTGGTTCGGCAGAATCGAAACGGTCAGGGGATACGGCAACGCAAACACCCTTGCCGCAGTCGCGCGATCATTTCCCAAGTCGTCCAGAATAATCGCCAGCCGC
>DATCOK010000489.1:0-3363 GCA_036564765.1 Candidatus Acidiferrum sp.
GCTACAAGCAGCTGTACGTCGACGGCAATGAGACAGACCGCTGGAACCGCTTGCATCCGGGCGAGAAGGCGCGGGTGCCGTACGTCACACGAACGCTGGGCGACGCTCCGGGCGTGGTGGTAGCGGCATCGGACTATCTGAAGACCTTGCCGAACATGATCAGCAAGTGGCTACCGCGGCGGCTCGCGACACTGGGCACCGACGGATTTGGCCGCAGCGAAGGGCGCGCATCGTTGCGGGATTTCTTCGAAGTGGATGCGCGGTTTATCACGCTGGCGACTCTGCATGAATTGTTCACCGATGGAAAAATCGAGCGCAGTGTGGTGGACAAGGCTATAACCGAGTTGGGCATCGACCCGGAAAAACTCAACCCGGTTATCTCGTAGCCAAATCCGGAGGCGCAGTAGAGCGGAATCTCATTCACGCGGATTTTGTGCGTCAATGTGCCTGCGCAGAATTTCGGCCGGCTTTACTCGTCCCGTCGCGAGTTGCGCAATGAGCGAGAGGTTGGCTTCCAGAAAATCGTATTCACTCAACTCTTTCGGAAAAACCCAGACGATCTGTTCAAAGCACTTCGGCTCTATCGGGGCGTCGGCGATTTCCGCAGCGAAGAAGTGAACCTCTAGCTGAGCATCGCTGGTCGCGTACTTATGTTGCACGCGGCCGATTTCGGCGCAGCGTTTTAGCGTCGCGCCCAACTCTTCTTCCAGTTCACGAGCCAGAGCTGCCTCCACCGATTCTCCAGACCTTACTTTTCCGCCCGGGAATTCCCATTTGAGCGGCGAGGTATCGGTGCGGCGGCGTTGACCGATCAGAATTCTGCGGTCGGCGCTTTCGATGATGGCTGCGACGACGACGATCATTGCGATTGTTCGGCACGAGAGTTGCCCGCGCGGTCACGGCTTGGGATACTCACGAGATGTTCAGCGCAGCAGTGCTCGATCATTTTCAGTCGCCGCGCAATGCCGGCAAATTGCCTGACGCTACGGCCATTATTGAGGTAAGCAATCCAGTGTGCGGCGATGTTTTGCATTTGTCAGCCCGCGTCGTGGATGGGCGCATCGCACAAGCGCGATTCTTATGCCAGGGCTGCACCACGGCGATTGCCTGCGGGTCGTTTCTCACCGTTGAACTCACGGGGCGGCCCGTTAACGAAGTGCGAAACATTTCGGCCCAAACCATTTCCGACGGCCTCGGCGGCCTTCCGCCAGCGACGCAACACGCCGCGCAACTGGCAGCCGATGGCCTCGCGGCGCTACACGCGAAAATCAAAACCACGTAATTATCAAGTGGCGATCTACGCTTTGCCACCGAGGCGCGACAGCGCATCCGCATCGTTCAAATTAATCACGCAGCCTTCCTCGCTGGTGTTCAGCTCGGAGATTTCATGGCTGTGGGCCCAGACCACCGCGCGCGCGCCGGTTTCCAGCGGCGCGTCGAGAAGCTCCTGGTACAGCCGTGAAGAAAATATCACTGGATGGCCGCGGCGGCCTTGATAGACGGGCAACACGATGGGCTTACCGGATTTGTAAAAATGGTCGATGAGATCGCGCACCAGAGTTCTGCTCACCAGCGGATGGTCGATCAGGCAAAGTAAAATTCCGTCAGTATCCACGGGCAGGCTGCGCACCGCAGCCTGGATGGAAGTGAGTTGCCCTTTGCCCCAGTCCTCGTTGATCACCACCTCGTCGGTGTTCAATTTCACAGCTCCGCCGATGCTGGCGGCGTCCGCGCCGAGCACGACGCGGCGCACTCCGAGCTTCGGCTGCGCGGTGACTTCCAGTAGATGTTCGAGAAAAGTGCGGCCCTGATAGGGCAGCAGCGCTTTGGGCGAACCCATGCGGTGCGAGGCCCCACCCGAGAGTATTACCGTAGCTAGCATAGATTGTTTATCGTTCGCTGAGAGCAGGGAGACTTTCGTGGTTTAATTTTTTGTGGGCGGAGGCGCCGGCATTGCGGCGGATGGCGATCAATTCGGCGACGATGCTGACGGCAATTTCTTCGGGCGAGAGCGCGCCGATGTCGAGACCCATGGGGGCATAAACGCGAGCGAACTCATCGGGGCGGTAGCCTTCTTTTTCCAAAGCCTTGTAGACCGAGAGCACCTTTCGTTTGCTGCCAATCATGCCGATGTAGCGCGCGCTGGTGCGCACCGCCCAGGCCAGCACCCGCATATCTTCTTTGTGGCCGCGGGTGACGATGATGAGATAGCTGCTGGCGCCCGGCTGAATATTTTCGAACGCGCCGGTGAAACTTGTATGAATCTTCTGCGCCATGGGGAAGCGCTGCGCGTTAGCAAACGTTTCGCGATCGTCGACCACGGCGATACCGAAGCCCGCGGCGCTGGCGGCGTTGGCTACCGCAATCGAGACGTGACCGCCACCGAAAAGATAAACGACGGGTTGAGGAAGAATCGGCTCAACGAAAATTTCGAGCGTGCCACCGCAAATCAAGCCACTGTCGTAGCTCGCATCATGATTCAGATTGAAAACCATCTTGCGGGGAATTTCCTTGTGCATCACTTCTTTGGCAGCGGCCCACACGTCGGCTTCCACGCAGCCTCCGCCGATGGTGCCGGCAATGGAGCCGTCTTCGCGCACCAGCATGCGCGAACTTTCATAGCTGGGAATGGAGCCGTTGGTGTGCACGATGGTGGCGAGCGCTCCGCGCTGGCCGGCGCGCCGCATGCTCACGATTTCTTCGAATAGATCCATTGTGGTGGTCCCAACAATGTCTGGAGGACGCGTTCGACGCGCGAATCAAGCGGCACGCGCGTCAAGATCCAGCCTAAGTCGCGTGCGGCGCGCTGTCAACGCGGCTATTCTGTAGGCGTCGCGATTGCGCTATTTTGTTAGCGATTCGAGCGGACAGGAGCGGCATGAAAGCGATCGTCTTTAAAGAACACGGCGGGCCGGAAGTTTTGCAATACACCGATGCACCGGTTCCGGCGGTGCGCGCCAATGAAGTGCTGGTGCGGGTGCGGGCTTGCGCGCTGAATCATCTGGATCTATGGGTGCGCGGCGGCTTGCCCGGTGTGGCGATTCCGCTGCCGCATATTCCGGGCAGCGACATCGCCGGCGAAATCGCGGAAATTGGCCCGGAGGTAACCACGGTGAAAGTCGGGCAGAAAGTGGTGCTGGCGCCGGGCGTTTCGTGCGGGAAGTGCGCGTCTTGCGTGGCTGGCCTCGATAACCGCTGCCGGCAATTTTCCAATCTGGGCTACCTGAGCGATGGCGGCTGCGCGGAGTTTGTGCGTTGCCCGGAAGTGAATTGCCTGCCGTATCCGGAAAATTTGAGTTTCGAGGAAGCCGCGGCTATCCCGCTGGTGTTTCAGACTGCCTGGCACATGCTCATCGCCCTCGC
>DATCOK010000490.1:0-5093 GCA_036564765.1 Candidatus Acidiferrum sp.
ACAGCATCGGATACTGCTTGCCCTCTTCTGTGCTCGTTAAATAGCGATAGCCGCGCAAGCGGTACGGCACCGACAAATCCGTCTGCAAAATCCGCCCAAGCATCTCCTGATAAAGCTTTTCCTGCAGCGACTCCGTCGGCAAAAGTACCGCATCGGTGTACGCGTTCTCCGCCTTCAGATGCGCCAGTACTTCTTCGCTCTCCTTCTTCCGTAACCACGCGTAATGGTCCACGCGCCGATCGCCGTGCAGCACCGCTTCGACAGGTTCCCGCCGAGCTACCGGAGCAGGCACTGCCGGGGCTACCCCGGCGACCGCGCCGCTCGCCGCAGTCGTGCCCGCCGAATCCCCGGCCGCAACCGCCTGGTCCGCATTTTTCATCTCGAAATTCATCTTCCGCATCGTCCGCTAATACTAGCGGAACTTCCCACCGGTAGAAAGCCGCGGAGGCATTCCGACACTCGGCTCATGCTGAGTTCGATTTACCTGCGGACCGCGATCATCCCAGCTAAAATAGCCCCATGCCTAACGAAACCGAGATCAAGCTAAAAATCCGCGACGTCAAAGCCCTGCAACGCATCTTGAAACGTCTCGGCGCCAAACCCATCGGCTCCGCCACCGGCCGCGTCCACGAGAAGAATCTAATCTTCGACACGCCCGACGGGGGCCTGGCGAAGCACGGCCAGCTCTTGCGCCTGCGCATCGAAACCGCGGCGTCATCGCCGTCCAAAAAATCCGCCAAAGCCAAAAAATCCAGCAAAGCAGCAAAAGCCAACTTCACCCCCAAAACGTCGGCGCCAACCCGCCAAATCCTCACCTTCAAGCGCCCCACCGCCCAGCAACTCGCCGCCCCCACCGACCGCTATCCCTCCGTCGGGTCCCACAAAATCCGCGAGGAGATTGAAGCCGAAGTCTCTGACTCCGCCAATCTCATCAAAATTTTCGAAGGCCTGGGCATGCGCGGTTGGTTCCGCTACGAAAAGTTCCGCACCACTTACCAGCTTCCCGCCGCCAAATCCTGGGCCAGGGATCTGCTCATCGAACTGGACGAAACCCCCATCGGCACGTTCGTCGAACTGGAAGGCCCGCCCGCGGCCATCGATCGCGCCGCCACCGAACTGGGCTACACCAAAAGCAACTACATCCTCACCAATTACCTCGCGCTCTACGTGGAAGACTGCCGCCGTAAGGGCATCCAGCCGGAAGATATGCTCTTCGCCGTAAAATCCCGCTAAAGAATCCACGCGTTCAGGAAAATTTTTGCAATCCTTCGTTTTTTGTGAATTGTTTCAGAAATTCTCCCGCAAGCATCATTCTTTGCTTGACTTACGGCGCGCTCCGGCTTATCACTGCTGCAGGCTTTTGCGCGCGGCCGCGAATTTTATTTTTTTCTAATCTCCCGCCGCCTCAACTGCCCTGTTTTGCAGCACTGGGTCGGCAGCACGGAGCAAATTCTCTCTCGATGCACTTAAGCGGCGAACTCGAACCTGAGCCTGGCGGCGTCTCCGCAGGCCAAAATCGAAGGTCCATCGGTCGTAGCCAGATCTTCGCGGCAGTTGTCTTCACTGCCACGGCTCGCGCCTCCGCCGCCAGCGTCTCGAAATCTGCGTCTCCAGAGGGGTTGGCTCTAGGCTAACGGCAAGTCCATTCACGGCCGGAACTTGCCCGCGACCCCAGGAAATGGCTCGCGGGTTTTTTATTTTCTGTGTCCGCCTCGCAAGCGCTTCCGGATCGCGTTTCAATAGCAGTACCGCAGCACAAGGACCACGCCATGGAACTTTACGCCACAGAATTGATGGGCTCGAAGGCCTACGACGCGCAGGGCAACTACGTTGGCCGCGTCCGCGAATTTTTCATCGAGCCCGCCGACCAACCCAACCGCGTCTCTCACTACCTGCTGGCCCGCGGGCATTTTCCGCCGCTGGTCGCGCGCCACGATCAGGTGGCCACCGTTTCCGTCGGAGACCTGCGCCTGAACGTCAGCGAACGTGCCCTGCAGCTCTACGAGCCCAACGAATCCCTGCTCGCCGTCCAGAAAGATTTGCTCGATCAACAAATCATCGACACCCGCGGCCGCAAGGTCGTCCGCGTAAACGACGTCGACCTCAGCGGCCAGCGCACTAACGGCAACACCGAATTGCGCCTCACCCAGGTCGATGTCGGCCTGCCCGGCGCGGTGCGCCGCCTGCTCCAGGGCGTCGTGTCCCCCAGCATGATCCGCCGCATCCAGAGCAATCTCCCGCAAAGCACCATCCGCTGGGAGTTCGTCAATCTGGTCGAACCCGATCCGCTCCGCCGCGTGAAGCTGCGCATCACCCACGAAAAGCTCGAAGACCTGCACCCCGCCGACCTCGCCGCCATCATGGAAGATTTGTCCGCCGCCGAACGCCAAGGCATCATCGCCTCGCTCGACGAAGAGACCGCCGGCGCCGTGCTCGCCGAACTCGATGAGCGTCTCACCACCCAGATCGTCGAGAAACTCGACCCCGGCAAGGCCGCTGACATTCTCGAAGAAATGGCTCCTGATGCCGCCGCCGACGTGCTGGCCGATCTACCCAAGCAAACCTTCGATGAAGTTCTTGAAGAGATGCCCGGCCAGGAAGCCCGCGAAGTCCGCGAGCTCCTTGAATATGATTCGGCTACCGCTGGAGGCATGATGAATCCCGATTTTCCTTTCGTTGGCCAGGAGACCACCCGCGACGAAGTCATTCTCTGGATGCGCGGGCAGGACCTCAACCTCGATCAGCTCGACTCCATCGTGCTGCTCGATACCGCCGCTCAGTTCGCAGGCACCGTGACCATTTCGCGCCTCCTTCTGGCTTCACCCGATCAAAGTGTCTCCGAATTAAAAATGGAGCCTCTCCTAAACCTCGAACCCGAAGCCGACGATGATGAAGTTTTCGAACTCTTCGACAAATACAATCTGCGCACCTTGACAGTGATCGACGAGCGCAAACACCCCATAGGTGTAATCACCGTCGATGACGTGGTCTCCCGTCTGGTCAAGAATCGCTAGGGTGAAGAATCGTAAAGTCCGGCGCACGTCAGCGTGAGTGAAACGAAAAGAAAGTACGAACGGTAACAATGAACTGGACCGCCATCTCCGAACGTTTCGCCACCGTACGCGCTGGAGGCACGGACCTGCAGAAGCGTATCCGCGGTCTGCGCCGCCGCCTCACGCTGCTGCTCGCGGTCGTCGGTCCCGGGCTCATCACCTCCAACGTCGACAACGACGCCGGCGGCATCTCCGTCTACACCCAGGCCGGGGCTCACTACGGCTACGCGCTGCTTTGGTCCCTCATTCCCATGACCATCGCGCTCTACGTCACCGAAGAGATGTGTGCGCGCATGGGCGTCGTCACCGGCAAGGGCCTCTCCGATCTGATCCGCGAAGAGTTCGGCTTCCGCTCCACCTTTTTCGTCATGGTGGTTGGCTTCCTTGTGGATCTCGCCAACGTCGTCGCCGAATTCGCGGGCGTGGCTGCCGCCATGGAGATTTTCCACATCAGCAAATACGTCGCCGTGCCGATAGCCGCGCTGGTCGTCTGGGTTCTGGTTCTGAAAGGCACTTACCGCCAGGTCGAAGTCATCTTCCTTTTTGCCTGCGCCTTCTACGTCACCTACATTGTTTCCGCTGTAATGGCCAAACCCGATTGGCTGGTGGCCGCCAAAGCCACGGTCATTCCCAGCATCCATTTCAACTCCGACTACCTGTTAATGCTCACCGGACTGATCGGCACCACTATCGCCCCGTGGCAGTTTTTCTATCTGCAGGCCGGCTTCGTCGAGAAAAAAGTCGGCCCTCGCAACTATCCTCAGGCCCGCGCCGACGTGCTGGTCGGCAGCATCAGTTGCATGGTCATCGTTTTCTTCATCATCGTCTGCACCGCAGCCACCCTCTACGCCACCGGCCAGCGCGACATCACCGAAGCTAAAGACGCCGCCCGCGCCCTCATTCCCATCGCGGGCCGCTGGGCGGGCTACCTCTTTGCCTTCGGCTTGCTCAACGCCTCCATATTCGCCGCTTCCATTCTTCCGCTGTCCACCGCGCACGTCATCTGCGAAGGCCTGGGCTTTGAAGCCGGGATTGACCATAAATTCGAAGACGCTAAAATTTTCTACACTCTCTACACCATTCTCATTGTCGTCGGCGCCGGCGTCGTGCTTCTGCCACACGCCCCACTCTGGAAAATCTTGATTTTTTCTCAAGTCGGCAATGGCATCTGGCTTCCGATCGTGGTTATTTTCATCCTGCTGCTCGTAAACCGTCGGGACCTCATGGGCGACTACGTCAACACCACCACCTTTAACATCGTCGCCTGGATAACCGCCGTCTTTATGATCGGCCTTACTCTGTTCCTCACCTACGCCTCCATTTTTCAGTCTTCGCCAACTCCTTCCCCATAACTCTCTGACATAGCTCGCCGCACTCTACTAAACTGCAGATTTCGCCCTTTCTGCTACATCAAATCACCCATTCTCCTCAGCATTTCTCCCTATCGAGCCCTACCCACCTGCATGCTACAAGTATTCCCGTCCCGCCAGACCACAGTTCGCGCGACTCGCAAGCCCAACCCCGTGTGAGTCGAGTTCACAAATTGGATAACGGAGGCACCATGAAACTTGTTCTCGGCACCACGCTTGTGCTGCTCCTCGCGGGCGCTCCTATGTATGCGGGACAGGAACCCGACAAGGACAAAACCAAAGAGGAACCGAAAAAGGAAGAACCCAAGAAGAACGCAGCGCCGCGCAAACAGGACGAACCCAAAGCTCAGGAGCGCAAACCGGAAGAGCGCCCCAAGCAGGAACCTGCTAACAATCGTCCCGCGCAACAGAACGACCGCACCCAGCAACAGCAACAACAGGAGCGCACGCGCACCGAAGAGCGCACCCGCACCGAGCAGCATCCCGCGCAGCAACAGGATCGCGCCCAGGAGCAGCAGCGGGCCCAGCAAACCGAACAGCATCGCGATAATGATCGCGCCGGCGGCGGTGGCCACGGCCGTCGCGTTCCCGAAGCCCAGTTCCACGAACACTTCGGTGCTGAGCATCATTTCCATGTGCAGCGCAGCAACGACCGCCGCTTCAACTACGG
>DATCOK010000491.1:0-4415 GCA_036564765.1 Candidatus Acidiferrum sp.
GCGTGCGGCCGTGGACGCCATCGCAAAGCCTGTTTTTGAGGTGAGTGTGGCACAAAATTGGGCACAGTCGCCGTCTGTCGAAAAAACGACTGTGCCTAACTAATTGAAAAGATTGGTGGGCCTGGGTGGACTTGAACCACCGACCTCGCCCTTATCAGGGGCGCGCTCTAGCCACCTGAGCTACAGGCCCGTTACAACGGAGTGGCGTGCAACAACAATGAGCAGTTTACGACGCCTGCACGAAATCCGCAATTGCGCCGCGAAAGTCGGGTATTCACCCGATAGTAGACAATGCGATATGGGACTTAGCTTGGAAGGGCGACGAGACGACACGAACAGGTGCGCAGCAGGGAGGCCGCATGAGCAGAGCAAACATTTTTAAGGGTGCGTTGGCGGGCGCGGTAGGCGGCTTGGTAGCTTCCTTCGCCATGAACCAGTTTCAGAAAGCCTGGTCCACGGCGGAAGAAAAAATCACCGGCAAAAAGGAACAGCAGCGCGACGACGAAGACGCCACCATGCAGACGGCCGATCGCATCGCCAGCGCCATTCAGGGCCGCCACCTCACCAAGCAGGAGAAGCAAAAAGCCGGGCCCGTGGTGCACTACGCCTTCGGCGCGCTGATGGGCGCGGTCTACGGCGCGGCAGTCGAGTTGAATCCCTCCGCGCACTCGCTCGCTGGCGTTCCGTTCGGCACCATTTTATTTGCGAGCGCGGACGAAGTGGCACTGCCGGCCTTGGGACTTAGCGGCAAGCCCACCGAATACCCGCTATCGAAACACGTCTACGGTTTCGCCTCGCACGCCGTATACGGCGTAACCACCGAAGCCGTCCGCCGCATTATCCGCGGCTAGAACGGCTTATTGCACGAAGCCTACGGTGGGCGTAGGTTCGTTTCCCGCAGGCGCTTCCTTGATGGCTCCAAACTGCGATTCGTAGCGCGCGATATTTTCTCCCAGGGCGCGCCAGATGCGTTTGGCGTGGCCGGGGCTGACAATCATGCTGCCGGTCAATTTGCCCTGCGCGCCGTTGGGAAAAATATAAATGAAGTTCATGGTGAACTCTTCGAGATTGTGATGAATCATCACCAGGTTGCTGTACTGCCCCTGTAGTTCTTTTTCATCCGCTTTGATCTGTACTTGCCCTGGCTGTGGCGGCCGCTGCTCTTCCATGCGTTTTCTCTCCCGGAATCTGTTTTCGACGTTACCACATGCAGTGGCGAACTGCGCGGCGCCCCCAAAACGCTGCGAATCTGCGCCCCATCCTGGAACATTTCGCCGCTGAATGATTGACAATGCCCCATGTTAAGTGTAGTTTAGAATGTATCTTTATCGTAGTTAACATCACTCATGGCGCGCACCCTTCCTCCTCCTCAATTCGAAACCGATCCCCCCGCCAACCTGGAAGCTGCCGCGCCGGACGCTCCGCTGTTCTCCAAACAATGGTTCTCGCACAGGATGCATCGCGAAGCTTCCATGCCGTCCCTGCCCGAAGCCCACCGCACTATCCCGTTCCTCGCGGGAGCCTCGCGGCTGAAAAAATTGTTGGCCTTCGCCGGTCCCGGCTATCTCGTGGCCGTCGGTTACATGGACCCCGGCAACTGGGCCACCGATATCGCCGGCGGCTCCAAATTCGGCTACTCGCTGCTCAGCGTCATTTTGCTCAGCAATTTGATGGCGATGTTTCTCCAGGCCCTATCCGCCAAACTCGGCATCGCCACCGGCCGCGACCTCGCGCAGGCCTGCCGCGAGACTTATTCGCGCCCCACCGCCCTGTTTCTGTGGGTCGTTTGCGAAATTGCCATCGCAGCGTGCGATCTCGCGGAAGTCCTGGGTTCAGCGGTCGCGCTGAAGTTGCTCTTCGGCTTGCCATTGCTCGCGGGCGTGCTCATCACCGCGCTGGACGTGCTCATCGTGCTGGCCCTGCAGGGCCGCGGCTTCCGCCTGATCGAAGTCTTTGTGATCACCCTGATTGCCTCCATCGCCGCGTGCTTTGCCTACGAGATATTTTTCGCGCAACCCCTCTGGCGCCATGCCGCCCTCGGCTTCATCCCGCATCTCGAGATTCTGCGCAATCGCGAAATGCTGTACATCGCCATCGGCATCCTGGGCGCCACGGTCATGCCCCACAATTTGTACCTGCATTCGAGCATCGTGCAGACCCGCGCCTTTGGTGAATCCACGCGCGAGCGCAAGCAGGCCCTGCGCTATGCCGTCTTCGATTCCACCTTCGCTCTCGGCCTCGCGCTTTTCGTTAACGCCGCCATTCTGGTACTGGGCGCCGCTGCGTTTCATACCCGCGGCTATCACGATGTCGCCGAAATTGCCGATGCCTACAAATTGTTGAGCCCGCTGCTCGGCGCCAGTCTGGCCAGCACGCTCTTCGCCTGCGCTCTGCTCGCTTCCGGACAGAACTCCACGCTCACTGGCACACTCGCCGGCCAGATTGTCATGGAAGGCTTCCTCGAAATTCGCCTCAAGCCCTGGTTGCGCCGCCTGATCACCCGCTCCATCGCGATTCTTCCCGCGGCACTGGTCATCGGCATCATGGGCGAATCCAAAGTCACTGCGCTGCTGGTCTTCAGCCAGGTGGTCCTCAGCTTCCAGCTGCCCTTCGCGGTCATCCCGCTGATTCACATCACCAGCAGCCGCAAAAAAATGGGTGAGATGGTCAACTCCCGCTTCACCACCGTGCTGGCCGGAGTGGTGGCCGCCGCCATTCTTTTCTTCAACGCCGAACTGGTCTGGCTCATACTGCGTTCCTAGCGAATCGTTCGCCGCAAAAATAAAAATGGACGCGCCACAAAAATTAAAGCTGCGCCGATTGCTGTTTGTGGCGTTGCTGGGATTAATCGTGCTGGCGGTCGTGCTCGCGGCCACGCGCCGCGGCGAATGGATAGTTCCGGAAGAAGCCCGGCAGAGAAAAAATCCGCTCGCCTCATCCGCTGGCAGGCAAGAAGAAGCGCGCGGCCTCTACACCGACTACTGCGCCAAATGTCATGGCGACAGCGGCAAAGGCGACGGCCCCGACGCCGGCAAACATTTCACCCCATCGGGCGACTTCACCGACGCGGCCCGCATGAACGCCATGACTGACGGCGAACTCTTTTACAAAATCACCGAAGGCCGCCGCCCCATGCCGCAATTCAAGACCCGCCTGACCGACGACCAACGCTGGCAACTGGTCTCGTTCATCCGCTCGTTCGCCAGTGCTAAAGACAGGCCCTGAGTTTCGCTTGGAAAAAAACAGTTCTTTACTATGCCGTCGCCGATTTCACCTGGGTCAAAGCGTCGGAAACCTCTGTCAAATCCGGCACCACCGGAATGTCGTAGTTCTTGATCCAGGCGATCTTCCCCTGCTTGTTGATAATCACGATCGAGCGCCCGGTAATCCCCTTATCCGCCAGATACACTCCGTATTTTTCCGCCATCGCACCGCGCGGATTAAAATCCGCCAGCAGCGAATAATGAATCCCCATCTTTTCCGCGTACGCCTTGTGCGACCACACGCTGTCCACGCTCACGCCCATCACTTCCGCATCCAGTTTCTCAAACGACCGCATGTCGTTCACGAAGCAGGCGTGCTCGTTCGTGCAGGTGGGGCTCCAGTCCAGCGGATAAAACACCAGCACCACATTTTTCTTTCCTGCAAAATCCGACAGCTTCACATCTTTCTGGCTCTGATCCTTCAGCGTAAAGTCCGGCGCGGTCTGTCCCACGGCGATGCTCATATGCGTTCCTCCCATTTGTGAATCGTCGCCATCATCTTACCAACCGGCATCAGCGGTAACAAATTTCAAGAACGCCGCGGGCTAACGCTCGCGACGCCTCGAAATGTTCAAGGAAAGGGAAGTGGAACTCGCCGCGCCAACCTAGCGCGTGAACGCCACGTAGAAAATCTGCTCGTGCCGCTCGATTTGCAGCGCCACCGGTTCGCCCTGTTTCAGCTTTGTCAAAGCCGCCCGCAAACCCTCCAGCGTGGTTACCGGCGCGCCATTCAGCCCGTGAATCACATCCCCGGTCTGCAGCGGAATCTCTCCCGTGCGCGTGCCCAGCGTGCGCGCCGCCACGATCACACCCGTCGGTATGCGCAGATCCGGCAGTGCATGCGCGAGATCGATCGTCAATTCGACCCCCAGAATATTCAGCGCACGCACCAGATTTTTCACCGGGTCGGCCAAATCCGCCAGCGAATCTTCCTTATGCGTACGCTCCACCAGGGCAATCTCGAGTTGCACGCGGTCCGCTCCGCGCAAAACTTCAATCTTGGCGTGCTCGCCGCTTTTATGCGTGTACAGCATCTGCGCGAATTGTGGCAGGGTGCCAATGGGGTTCCCGTCCACGCTCAAAATCACGTCCTGAATTTTCACCCCGCCGGTTTCCGCCGGCCCGCCCGGCGAAATGTCCGAAACAATCACT
>DATCOK010000492.1:0-3618 GCA_036564765.1 Candidatus Acidiferrum sp.
CTGCGGTACCCGGCATAGCACATCAGAAGCCGCATGGATGTTCAACTAATTAATCGGCTCTGATGGATGGACGCCGCCGCCAACCTGCACGTTGCACCCAGCCTTTTGAACGATATGCTAAGGTAACGATTCCTGCTCAACTACGCGGTTCAGAAAACTTAAACTGGAGTTTTTATTTCGCCACGCCGTGAATCAAAGACAGTTACTGAGAAAAGCGCAACCGGGAACCAGCCGGTAAGGTTTCCGCACACCAACCTAGACCAAGCCGCGTCCTCGTTGAAAAACGCTGGCACGGAAACAGTGGCGCAGGACGCTCCCTCGATGCAGGAAGTCTTCGGCCCCGGCGGCCTGCTGGAACGCTGCATGATCGGCGGCTACGAGCATCGCCCGGGACAACTGGAGATGGCCGAGGTGGTGCACGCCGCTTTCGAACAGCACCAGCACGCGGTGGTGGAAGCCGGCACCGGCACGGGCAAAACTCTCGCCTATCTGATTCCAGCCATCTGCAGCGGACGCCGCGTAGTGATTTCCACCGCCACCAAATCATTGCAGGAACAGCTGTACCAGAAGGACGTGCCGTTTTTACAAAAACACTTTGCGCCCAATCTGAAAGTCGCGGTGATGAAGGGCCGCTCCAATTTCCTGTGCCAGGCCAAAGTCCATCAGATAGCCGATCAGCCCATGCTGAAGGGCCTCGAAGAGATGGACGCCTTCCGCCAGATTCGCGAATGGGCCAAGCTCACGGAGACCGGCGACCGCAGCGAGCTGACCTTTTTGTCCGACGATTCCGATTTATGGACCCGCCTCGATGCTCGCCGCGACACCTGCGCCGGGCAAAAATGCCCGAACTTTAGCGAGTGCTTCGTCACCGCCATGCACCAACGCGCTAAAGAAGCCGACCTGATCATCGTCAATCACCATCTGTTCTTCGCGGACCTGTCGCTTAAACAGGACGACTTTGGCAGCATCCTACCCGAATATTCCGCCGTGATTTTCGACGAGGCCCACGAAATCGAAGACGTCGCCAGCGACTATTTCGGCCGGCAGATTTCGAATTTCCGTTTCGAAGAATTGGCGCGGGACGCCGATCAGATTCTGCGCCTGCTGCATCTCGGTACGCCGGCGATTTTGCGGCGCACCCAGCGCATTCGCGAAAAGACCCGCGCGTTCTTTGAAATGTTTCCTCCGCGCGACGGCCGTTTTGCCTTTGTGCAAAACGAACGTGAAGTTTTCCTCGAGCAACACCGCGAAGCTTACGACGCGATGATGCTGGCCCTGAAAGGCCTCGAAACGGAATTCGCGGCCATGACGCAAAAGCCCGAGGAGTTACTGCGCATCGCCCGCCGCAGCTTCGACCTGCGGCAGGAGGTGGCCTTCCTTTTCGAAAGCAATGAAAAAAACTACGTCTATTGGTACGAGCGCCGCAACAAAGGCGTCTTTCTCACCGCTACGCCCATCGATGTCAGCCAGATTCTGCGACAACGTCTCTTCGAGCAGTTCGACACGGTCGTTCTGACTTCCGCGACGCTCACCGTGGGCGGGCGATTCGAATTTATCCGCCAGCGGCTGGGCATCGATCATGTAAAAGAACGTACCCTGCCGCCGGAGTTCGACTACGCCCACCAGGCGCTGCTTTATCTTCCCACAAAAATTCCCGATGTCCGCGATCCGGGCTTCAGCAGTAAGGCCGCCGATGAAATCGTGCAACTGCTGGAGCATAGTCAGGGCCGTGCTTTCTGTCTCTTCACCAGCTATGGCCAGATGAACGATCTCTTCGAACGCGTACGCACGCGCGTAGGTTTTCCATTACTGCTGCAGGGCACCGCGCCCCGTTCCGCGCTGCTGGAACGCTTCAAAAACACGCCGGCGGCCGTGCTGTTCGCCACTTCCAGTTTCTGGCAAGGTGTAGACGTACCGGGCGAGCAGCTTTCCTGCGTCATTGTCGATCGCCTGCCGTTCGCGGTGCCCAGCGATCCCATCGTGGCCGCCCGCGTGCGCGCTCTCCAAGACGAAGGACGCAATCCTTTCGCGGAATTCCAAGTGCCCCAGGCGGTGCTGGCCCTCAAGCAGGGTTTCGGGCGCCTCATTCGCACCAAGACCGATCGCGGCGTGCTGGCGCTGCTCGACACCCGCATCCAGCGCATGCCATATGGTAAAATTTTCCTGGAATCGTTGCCGAATTACCGCATCACGCACAATTCCGCGGATGCCGCACGCTTTCTCGAAAAGTAGTTCTCACTGCGACGAGCCGGCGACATTCGCCGCAGTTTCCGCCACCTCGAGGTTTCATGTTTGAAGTCAGCGTAGAAGAGACATTTTCAGCGGGTCACGCCCTGCGTGGCTACAAAGGCAAATGCGAAAACGTGCATGGCCACAACTACCGCGTGCGTGTCACCTTAGAAGGCCCGAAACTGGACGATATCGGACTGCTTGTGGACTTCACCGAAGTGAAACGCGCCGTACGCGAAATCATGGGGCGGCTCGATCATCAATTCGTCAATGATCTGGAGCCTTTCAAGACCGTTAACCCCTCGGCGGAAAATCTGGCGAAATATTTTTATGACGAAGTGGCCAAGCTTTTACCTGTGCTGCCCGCGGGAGCGCGGGTGCGCGACGTGATTTTGTGGGAGACCGACACGAGCCGCGCGCAATACTGGCCGGACGGCGCGCGATGAACCGCTCCTACTACGTGGTTATGGTGCCCGTGCTGCTCGTAACGCTTGGTTACGTCCTGATGTTGCGGCATCTCGGTTTTGCCCCCGGCTATCCCCGTTTGTTTGTAGCCATGGCGCTTTTTTTTGGCACGATCTGGTGGCTGGGACGACGCGCAGCACAAAAAAGCAAGACCGGCGCGCGTTAAGACGAAGGCGTAACAAGAGCCGCGCGCAGGATTTCTTTCATGTTCATCACCGAAATATTTAAATCCATTCAAGGCGAAGGTTCCCGGGCGGGACTGCCGTGCATTTTTGTGCGCCTCACCGGATGCAACCTGCGCTGCACGTGGTGCGATACCGCTTATGCATTTCATGGCGGCAAGAAGATTAGTGTCGGCGAGGTCCTGGCGCGAGTCGATGAGTTGGCGGGGCGCACCGGCGCGATGCGCGGCAGCGAAGTAAGCATCCCTCTCGTAGAATTGACCGGCGGCGAGCCGCTGCTGCAGGAAGAAATTTATCCGTTGGCCGAGCAACTCCTCGCTGCCGGATACACCGTGATGATCGAAACGAGCGGAGAACGATTCATCGGACACCTCCCTAAAGAAATCATCAAAATCGTAGATGTAAAGTGCCCGGACTCGGGCGAAGCGGATACCTTTGACATCCGCAATCTGGAAGAACTCGGCGCCGGCGATGAAGTCAAGTTTGTCCTGTCCACCCGCCGCGACTATGAATTCGCCCGAGACTTCACACGGCAAAATAATTTGCCACGCCGCGTCCGTGAGGTTCTGTTTTCTCCCGTGTTTGAAGGCCCAGAACGACAATGGCCGGGACTCGAGCCGCGCAAACTCGTGGAGTGGATGCTCGAAGATGGCCTCCCGGTGAGACTTGGCTTACAACTCCACAAATTTATTTGGGACCCGGCGACCAAAGGCGTCTAGAAGAAATCATGGCGCATCTCGAG
>DATCOK010000493.1:0-4967 GCA_036564765.1 Candidatus Acidiferrum sp.
TTGTAGCAGGGGAGGCGCGGTTGGGTGACGACGACTTCGGCGGCTCCGACGGCGAAGCGGTCACCCAGAAAGACTTGGTGTTCGAGGAGACCTTCGGTAGTGAAATTTTCGCCGAAGATGGCAAGGGGCAGCTCACGGTCCGGTAATTCTTTTTTCCAGTAACGGTAGTGTTCGTGCGGATAGCAGTAGACCGCTTTGTATTCGCCGCCGTGAACGGTGAGATCGGCTTGGCGGTCGCCGTCGAGGTTCAATTTGCGAAGCACGAGCCGGCCACGTACCGGTTTTTTGAAGATGCCGGTGGTTACGGACTGGCCGTGCCAGATCACCGCGCGCGGCAAGCCGACGTTGAGGGAGATGATTTTCATGGAAAGACATCTTACGCGATAGAGGACCGTCGCTGGCGACTTGTGCGGTGTAGCGGGTGTCAGTAGAATGCAGTTTGCTTTTTGTGGTCTTCCAACAGAGTGCGCATTGTAATCGCCTCGTTGTCTCGATTGTCGATTCCACGCACGGTGTGACGGAGCAATTCTAAAATGACGCAGCATTACGACGTGATCGTCATCGGTGGCGGTCACAATGGGCTGGTTAACGCCGCGTACCTGGCGAAGGCCGGAAAAAAAGTGGTGGTGCTGGAGCGGCGGCACGTGCTGGGCGGCGCGGCGGTTACCGAAGAGATTATTCCCGGTTTTCTTTTCTCCGAATGTTCCTACGTAGTTTCGTTGTTGCGTCCGGAAATTATCCGCGAACTGGATTTGCCCCGACACGGGCTGGAGATTCTGCCGCTGGACGGAACGTTTTCTCCGATGCCGGACGGCAATCATCTGTGGCGGATGAACGACCATGCGAAATCGATTCGCGAAATCCGGCGGCACTCGCGGCTGGACGCGGAGGCGTACGACGAATTTTCGAAGATGATGACGCCGATGTGCCGGTTCGTGAAGCCGATGCTGTCGATGGTTCCGCCGGATCCGACGACTTTGAATCCGCGAGACCTGAAGCAGTTGCATTTCATGATGCAGCGCTTTCGCGAATTGTCTTCGGACGAGCGGTACACGTTGATCCAGCTGATGACCATGAGCTCGGCGGATTTTCTGGATCAGTGGTTCGAGACGGATGTGCTGAAGGCCACGATGTCGGCCTCGGGAATTATCGGGACGTTTCTGGGGATTCGCTCGCCGGGCACGGCGTACGTTTTATTACATCACTACATGGGTGAAATTGACGGAGCGTTTCGCTCGTGGGGATTCAGCCGCGGCGGAACCGGAGCGATTTCGAATGCCATCGCAGCGGCAGCGCGCGAAGCCGGCGTGGAGATTCGCACGAAGGCGCCGGTGGGAAAAATCGTGGTGAAGAATGGGCGCGCGGCCGGAGTGATGCTGCAGTCCGGCGAAGAGTTGAGCGCGAACGTGGTTTCTTCGAGTGTCGATCCGCATCTGACGTTTGAGAAATTCCTGGAGCCCTCGGAGTTGCCGGCCGATTTTCTGGAAGGGGTGCGGCGGTACAAGTTTCGCGGCTCGTCCGGAAAAGTAAACATGGCGCTCGATGGACTGCCGGAGTTCACGTCGATTCCGGGCAACGGCGCGCATTTGCGCGGCGCGATTTCGATTTCGCCGAGCATGGAGTATATGGAACGGGCGTACGACGACGCGAAGTATGGACATTTTTCGCGGCGGCCGTACATCGACATGGTGATTCCGAGCCTGACGGATCCGAGCGTGGCGCCACCGGGCAAGCACGTGCTGTCTTGTTTCGTGCAGTACGCGCCGTACAAGTTGGCGGAAGGGACGTGGGACGATCAACGCGAGGCGTTTGGGGACAATGTAATCAATACGATTGCGGAGTACGCGCCGAATATTAAGGACATCATTGTGGGGCGGCAGATTTTGACGCCGCTGGATCTGGAGCGGGAGTTCGGACTGACGCAGGGGAATATTTTTCAAGGCGAGCTTTCGCTGGAGCAGCTATTTTTCCTGCGGCCGGTGGCCGGCTGGGCTTACTATCGCACGCCGGTGGATAACCTCTATATGTGCGGGTCGGCGACGCATCCGGGAGGAGGGATTATGGGCGCGAACGGGCGCATCGCCAGCCAGGTAATTTTGAAAGAGTGGAAGAGAAGCACGGCGCAGAGCGGTTCGAACGGCGCCAAGAGCGCGCCGGAACCGGATGCCGCCGCGGCCGCGGCATCCGCGGCATCGAGCAAAGGGTCCAACTGACGATGCCAATCGGACAGCGGGTAGTTTTTATCGGGGGCGGGCACAACGCGCTAATCGCCGCGTTTTATCTGGCGAAAGGCGGGTTCAAGCCGGTGTTGCTGGAGCGCCGCGACAGGGTGGGCGGCGGGGCGATCACCGAGGAATTTCATCCGGGCTTTCGCGCCTCGACGCTGGCGCACACGTTGGGGCCATTACGTCCGGACGTGGCGCGGGATTTGCGCGTCGAGAAATTTAACTGCGAGATATTTCATCCGGACCCGCGGGTTTTCGCACCTTCGCTGACGGGGCAGTCGCTGCTGTTTTATGACGATCACGCGAAGACGGCCGGGGCAATCGCGCGGGTGTCCACGAAGGACGCGGCGAAGTATACGGAATTCGCGGCGTCACTGGCGAAAATGTCCGGAGTGTTCGCGCAGATTTCTTCGATTACGCCCCCGTCGATTGATAAGCCTTCGCCGGAAGATTTGTGGAATTTGCTGAAGACCGGGCGCGGAGTTCGCGGGTTAGGCAAATACGGGATTTTCGATCTGCTGCGCTGGGGCCCGATGGCGGCGGCGGATTTTGTCGCGGAGTTTTTCGAGACGGAATTAATTCGCGCGGTGGTTGCGGCGCGGGGAATATTTGGCACCGCATTGGGCCCGTGGTCGGCGGGCTCGACCGCGGTGTTGCTGCTGCGAGCGGCAGCGGATGCGCACCCGGTGGGGTCGGCGAGTTTTTCGCGCGGCGGTCTGGGCGCGTTCACGTACGCGTTGTGCGAAGCGGCCAAGCAGGCGGGAGTCGAGATTCGCACTAATGCGGAAGTGCACCACATACGCGTGAAGGATGGCGCGGCGGTCGGCGTGGTGCTGGCGGACGGCGAAGAGATTCCAATTGAAGCAGTGGTGTCGGGCGTGGATCCGAAGCGGACTTTTTTTCAGTTGATGGACCCGTCGCAGCTGGACCCGACGTTTGCAATGCGCATCCGCAACATCCGCGTGAAGGGCAACGTCGCGAAAGTGAATTTTGCGCTGAACGATCTGCCGGCGTTTCCCTCGCTGGCGGGAACGGTGGGGCCGGATGGATTCCGGCAGGCGCTTTCCGGGCGTATTCACATCGGGCCGGAGATCGATTACCTGGAGCGGGCGTTTGATGCGTCGAAGTACGGAGAATTTTCGGAGGCGCCGTACCTGGATATTACGATTCCGACGCTGCTCGATCCATCGCTGGCGCCGGCAGGGAAACATGTGCTGTCCGCTTACGTGCAATTCGCGCCCTTTCAGCTCAAGCATGGCGATTGGGAGTCGCGGCGCAGCGCGTTGCGAGACACGGTGGTGCGGACGATCGCGGAGTACTCGCCCAATTTCGCGAACCTGGTGGAAGAAGCGCAGGTGATCACGCCGCAGGACCTGGAAACCACGTACGGGTTCACGGGCGGGCAGATTTTTCATGGAGAGTTGGCGCTCGACCAGTTGTTTACGATGCGGCCGGTGCTGGATTGGGCGCGGTATAAGACTCCAATTCGCAGATTATTTTTGTGCGGATCGGGGACGCATCCGGGTAATGGGCTCACCGGCGCTTCGGGCGCCAACGCGGCGCGGGAAATTATTCGCGAGCTGCGGTAGGACAATTCCAAAAACCATGTCGGCGATTTGAAGCGTTCGCGAGGCGCATGAATGCTGTCGCGCGTCAGGACTCTATTTTTCCGGACAAAGAATCGGGCCAGAGACGGACGGCGGCCGCTAGATAGCGCCATTTGGCCGGAGTGTAGAGAATCTCTGGAGCGCGTTTTTGCAATGCGCTGCAAATGTCTCTGGCCACTTCTTGGGGATCCGCGAATTTGTCGTTTCGTTCGAAACGGTCGGTCATGGCGGTGTGGACGGGGCCAGGCTTGATGGTGATGACCCGAACGTCCGTTTGACGGAAGCGATCGCGCAAACCTTCAAGAAAAATGCCGAGCGCGCCTTTAGCCGAACCGTAGACGTAGTTGGAGCGATGACCGCGGTCGCCGGCGATGGAGGCGATGGCAGCGATGCAGCCTTCCTTGCGGGCTTCGAAATAATCAGCGAAGAGAGTGAGCAGGGCCGCAGCGGAGACGAAATTGGTGTCGATTTCGCGAATGGCCAACTGCGGAGAGTGTTGACATTTTCCCTGATCGAGCAACGTGCCGTAAGCGAGAAGCACGGTGTCGAAATCGGGCAAGAGTTCCTGAGCGCGGGCGAGAACGGTGGCGTGGGTGGAAATATCCGCGAGGTCGGCGGTGTAGGTGGCGATCTTGAGGACACCGCGCGTTTCGAGATCGGCGGCAAGCATCGGCAAATGTTCAGCGCTGCGAGCCACGAGGAGAAGTTCGACGCCTTCTTGAATGAGCAGGCGCTGCACTTGCTGCGCGATTCCGGACGTGGCGCCGAGGATGACAGCTTTTTTCATGGTTGCTCGGGAGTTGTGGTGACGCGGCGCCAGAAGGACGATGACAGTTTTGGATCGATATATTTTTCGAAGGTGCGCCAGCGCGGGAACGATGCGGCGAACATTGCGGGGTTCATGCGGGCGTCTTTTGCGGGATAGAGCGCGCCGCCGACGTTGAGCACGACGTTGTCGAGCGAATCGAGCAGGTTCCTACCGCGTGGCGCCGGCCGTCGGCTAGCGGCCAGAACACAAGGGTCCGGCCGATGACGGCATGGTGTCAGCCGTCGCCCGAGTAGGTGTTCACGTTCTGCACATATCGTGCGCGTGTTAGAACTCCCGTCGCATGGCACGGATCGACGCTCCGTACGC
>DATCOK010000494.1:0-18291 GCA_036564765.1 Candidatus Acidiferrum sp.
GGGCGGATTGATCATCGGACAGGAAGTGGCGCGGGCTTTGCCTCAGCGCAAGTTGGAAGGTGCGCCCGATGACGGGGGCGTGGCGGCGATTTTTGTGGAGCGCGATGCCAGCGGGGCGATGACCATGCGGCGCGGATTTTCGTTGCGCGACGGGCAGCGCGTCCTGGTCGTTGAAGATGTGTGGACCACCGGCGGTTCGACGCGCGAGGCGATTGGCGTGATCGAGGAAGCGGGCGGGCGCGTGGTGGGCGCGGGGGCTATCATCGACCGCAGCGGCGGAAAGATTAATTTGGGAGTGCCTGCCAAAGCTTTACTCGATCTGGCGATTCCCAGTTATACGCCGGCGGAATGCCCGCTGTGCCGCGAGGGCGGCGCGGCAGTGAAGCCCGGCAGTCGGCACGCGCGTGGCGGGGATGTTCGTTCGACGGCGGCGCGTTGAAATTATTTCTCCGGTCACTCGCCTATTTTTCTTCTGATACCTCATGCGCTACTTCAAGTTGACCATTGCGTATGACGGCACGGATTTTCACGGTTGGCAGGTGCAGTCCGACAAGCCGACCATTCAGGGCGAAATTTCCAGTGTGCTGAGCAGGCTGACGCAAAAACGCGTGCAGTTGTACGGCGCGGGGCGCACCGATGCGGGCGTGCATGCGCTGGGGCAAGTGGCCAGTTTCAAGACCTTGTCACCGTTGGCCGCGGGCGAGTTTCAGCGGGCGCTCAACGCGCTGTTGCCGCCGGAAATTCGCATCGTGGGAGCCGAGGAAGTGGGGCCGACATTTCATGCGCGATGGTCGGCGCGCGGGAAGACGTATCACTACCGGATCTATCGTGGGAAGGTTGTGCCGCCGGCCATCTGGCGCTACGTTTTGTATTATCCGTTTCCGTTGGACGAAGAAGCGATGCGCGATGCGGCGGCTCGTTTCACGGGCGTACACGATTTCGCATCATTCGCGGCGTCCACGGGATCCGAGGACGACGATCAGGAACGCTCGACGGAACGGGAGATTTATTCGTCGGAGTTGTTGCGGAGCGCGGATGGTGAGGAATTAATTTTCGCCGTCTCCGGACGATCGTTTCTGCGCTACATGGTGCGCAAGATGGTTGGGACCTTGCTGGAAATTGGGCGCGGGAAGCTGGAGCCTGGCGAGATTGACCGGCTGTATGAACTGAAAGACCGGTCGAAGTCCGGTCCCACGGCTCCGCCGCAAGGTTTGGTGATGGTGGCCGTGAAGCACGAAGAGTCGTTTCGTATTGGCTGAGCTGTGGCGTTTTGCGTCAGACAGATTACCAGGCGTTGCCGCGAACATCCTGGAAATACGTTAGAGTAAATACTCATGGACGAGAATTTGATTTACGACTGGAATCTGGCGTCTCCGCCGGCGATTCCCGCGGGTACGCCCGTTTTATTGAACGATGAAACGCTGCGCGACGGGTTACAGAACCCTTCAGTATGCGACCCTAGCATCGAAGAAAAAATTGAAATCCTGCACCTGATGGAATCGTTGGGTATCGACTCCGTGAATATCGGATTGCCCGGCGCGGGGCCGCGCGCGGCGGCGGACACCGAGGACCTAGCGCGAGAAATCGCTACGAATCGCATGAAGATCAAGCCGAACTGCGCGGCGCGCACCGTGGAAGCGGACATTTTGCCCATCGTCGAAATTTCGCAACGTGTGGGAATCGCGCTGGAGGCGGCGACATTTCTGGGTTCGAGCCCGATCCGGCGACTGGTCGAAGATTGGACCGTCGAGCATCTGGAGCGCACCACGGAGAAAGCGGTGCGCTTCGCGGTAGGCCATGGCTTGCCGTCAATGTACGTGACGGAAGACACCATTCGAACCGACGCGGACACGGTGAAGCGGCTGTACAGTTGCGCGATTCGCAACGGCGCGCGAGCTATCGTGCTGTGCGACACGGTGGGACATGCGACGCCGAACGGGGCGTACAACTTGGTAAAATATGCCGTCGAGGAAGTGGTCAAGCCCTCGGGGGAAAAAGTTCGCGTCGATTGGCATGGGCACAACGATCGCGGGCTAGCGGTGGCCAACTCGCTTGCGGCCATAGCTGGCGGCGCGCACCAGGTGCACGCGGCGGCCAATTCACTCGGTGAACGTGTAGGCAACACCGCGATGGAATTGATGCTGGTTAATTTACGGTTGATGGGCTTGATCGAGCAGGACCTTTCGCGCTTGAAAGAATATTGCCAGCGCGTCGCGGAAGTTACGGACACAACGATTCCAGTAAATTATCCGGTGATCGGGCGCGACGCATTTCGCACCGCGACGGGGGTGCATGCGGCGGCCATCGTCAAAGCGTTTCGCAAAGGCGATACCGACCTGGTGAACGCGGTGTACAGCGGTGTGCCCGCGCATTTGTTCGGGCTGGAACAGGTGATCGAAATCGGGCCGATGAGCGGGAAGTCCAACGTGCTGTACTGGTTGGAAAAGCGCGGGATGCGCGGCGACGAAACTCTCGCCAACATTATCTTTGAAGCCGCTAAAAAATCTTCGCGCGTGCTGACTGATGACGAAATTCTCGCGTTGTGCGGAAAAGGGGCGGGGAATTAGCGGGCGCGGCGCAAAGCGCACGATGAAACGCGTTCTGCTTTGGGTTATTCTGCTAAGTATGCCGTTGCGTTCTTCGCTTGCCGCGCAATCCCCCCGAACGTCCGTTGCCGCCCCGGCGGCTGCGGAAATGTCCAATTATCCGCAGGTGCGCGCGGCAGTTGAGTGGTTCGAACCAAATATTTCTTCTATCAATGAACTGCAGGTGAAGCTCACGGAGATTCCCGCGCCGTCGTTTCAGGAGGAACAACGCGCGATGGCAGTGGAACCGTTGCTGGCCAGCGCTGGGCTTGTGGTGCATCGCGACAAGATCGGCAATGTCATCGGAGAGTTGCGCGGAGCGAATGAAAAAGAACTGGTGCTGATCGCCGCGCATCTCGACACCGTTTTTCCGACGGGTACGGACGTTAAAGTTTCGCGCGCGGGCGGACGGATGAGTGGGCCGGGAATTTCCGACAATGGCACAGGACTCGCGGCCCTGGTGGCGCTGGCGCGCTCCCTGCAAGCGGCAAAGATCAAGCCGCGGCGCACGATCTTGTTCGCCGCGGACGTGGGCGAAGAGGGCGAAGGTAATTTGCGCGGAATGCGCGCGCTAGTGGATACCTACCGGCAGAATCTGAAGGCGGTGATCGTGTTGGACGGTTCCGGCACGGATCATGTGACGACCAAGGCGTTAGCCTCACGGCGGCTGGAAGTCACGATAACCGGACCGGGCGGACATAGCTGGTCGGACTTCGGCATGGTCAATCCCATCAACGCGCTGGTGCGCGCGTCGGTGCGCTTCATCAACACTAAGGTTCCGCTGGCGCCCCGGACCACTTTTAATCTGGGGCAGGTCGAGGGCGGTACTTCGGTGAATTCCATTCCCCACGAAGCGAAACTGAAAGTGGATATTCGTTCGGAGAGTGAAGAGGAGTTGACCCGACTCGAGTCGGCCTTGCGAGAATGCGTCAGCGCCGGCGTGCGCGATGAACAGGAATCGGCGCGCGACCGTTCGAAAGGGCGGTTGGAGTGGAAGGTGGATTTGCTGGGCAGCCGACCCGGCGGGGAGCTTGGGTCCGGCTCGGCATTGCTCGCGGCGTTGCGCGGTGCGGATGAAGTGGTCGGCAATCAGTCGCGGCTGGAGAGGTCTTCCACAGATGCGAATATTCCGCTTTCGCTGGGGATTGATGCGATCGCCATCGGCGCGGGCGGAAATGGCGGCGGCGCGCACTCCTTGCAGGAGTGGTACGAACCGACGGGGCGCGAGATGGGCTTGAAGCGGACGCTACTGACCTTACTGGAAGTTGCGGGAATCGCCCCGGAAAAATAATTGTGAATTTTGCCGCTTCATAGTTTGTTTCAGCGATGCCGTTTGGCGATTATCCTTCCGTACTAGGCCCTGCGCGTTATTATTCGTAAACTTGACGCATAGAGTTTCTTACGGAGCCTGATGGTGGACCGCCGGATGCGCGCGGACGTGGCCCTGGCGCTGTGTTCGCTGCTGTGGGGCGCCACGTTTGTGGTGGTGCGCAATGCGCTGGATCACGTTTCGGTATTTTTGTTTCTGGCGCTGCGCTTCACCGTCGCGGCGGTGTTGATGGCGACATTCCGTCCGCGGGCTCTCAAAAGATTGCACCAGGAAGAACTCTTTGCCGGTGGCGCGCTCGGGCTGTTCCTGTTTGGCGGCTACGCATTTCAAACCGCCGGTTTGCAGTACACCACGCCCGCGAAATCCGGGTTCGTGACGGGTTCGAGCGTGGTGCTGGTGCCGCTGCTGCTGGGAGTTTTCTGGCGGCGGCGCATGACTGCGTGGATTTATGGCGGGACTTTGGCGGTCGTCGCGGGACTTTATTTGCTTACCGTTCCGGCCGAAGGTTTTACGGGCTTTAATCGCGGTGATTTGTTGACGCTGGCTGCGGCAGCGTTGTACGCGGTGCACATTATTTTGGTCGGTGAGTACGCCCGGCGGCACTCGGGCGCGGCGTTGGGAGTTTTGCAGATAGCGGCGTGCGCCGGGTTGGCATGGTTCGCTACGATCTCCGCGTCGCTGACCTCGTGGCAGATTGTGCGGTTTGACGGGCGATTGGAAGCGCTGGTGGGCATCGGGATTTGCGCGGTCTTTGCTACCGCGATCGCGTTTTCCGTGCAACTGTGGGCGCAGCAATACACTTCGCCGAGTCACGCGGCGATTATTTTTACCCTGGAGCCGGTGTTTGCGGTAATTACTTCGTTTCTGGTGATCGGGGAGCGCTTGAACCGGCGGTCGATGATTGGTGGCGTGTTTGTGCTGGCCGGAATTTTGATTGCGGAATTGTTGGGGCCTGCGGCGGTGGAGTCGCCGGAGCCAATGGGGGAAGTTGGGTAGAGTTTTTCCTGGTGACCTTTTGGACGGCTACGAGGGCTTCACCGTCACTGCGAAATTAGGTTTTTGCGGCTGAATAGTTTTTTATGTCTACGGGCTCGAACATGGTGGCGGTAGAACTGTGGGATTTCTCGTAGGCGGTGATGTCGGGTTCGTGCTTTAGGGTGGTGCCGATGTCGTCGAGGCCTTGTAGTAAAACTTCTTTTCGGGAAGGGACGATTTCGAATTTGTAGCTGAGGCCGTGGTTGTCGCTTACCGTTTGATTGGGGAGATCGATCGAGAGGGAGTAGCCTTCCTCTTTTTCGGCGCGCTGGAACAGTTCGTCGATTTGGGCTTCGGTGAGTTCGGCGGGGAGGATGCCGTTTTTGAAGCAGTTGTTGTAGAAAATGTCGGCGTAGCTGGGCGCGAGGATGACGCGGAAGCCGTAGTCGCCGATGGCCCAGGGCGCGTGTTCGCGGCTGGAGCCGCAACCGAAGTTAGCGCGGGCGAGAAGTACGGATGCGCCTTTATAGCGCGGGGAGTTCATAACGAAATCGGGATTGGGTTTTTCGCCGGGTAAGTAACGCCAGTCGTAAAAGAGGATGCGGCCGAAGCCCTGGCGGGTGAGGGCTTTCAGGAATTGTTTGGGCACCATTTGATCGGTGTCGACGTTGACGCGATCGAGCGGGACGACCACTCCTGTGTGAGTGATAAACGGCTGCATCGCAATCTCCTCAGCTGCTTAGCGTGTTTCTTCTTGGAAGCATCGCAATTACTAGTAAAGCTCTGACAAAATCGCGCCAGCCCACTCGCAGAGCTTTCCAGCGCTCATCCGCAACGAATCAACATTATCGGGATCACGCTGGATTTCTATAGCGGCTCCAATAGCTAAGAGGATAGTGGAAGCCAAAAGAATGCCCATATAGACCTCGAGTTACTCCACCGATTCGACTGCGAAATCGCGGACGTCGACGAAGTGGCCGGCGATGGCGGCGGCCGCGGCCATGACTGGGCTGACCAGGTGGGTGCGGCTGTCTTTACCCTGACGACCTTCGAAATTTCTGTTTGAAGTGCTGGCGGAGCGCTCGTGCGGCGGGAGAACGTCGGCGTTCATGCCGATGCACATGCTGCAGCCGGCGTCGCGCCATTCGAATCCGGCTGCGCGGAAAATTTTGTCGAGGCCCTCGTTTTCGGCCTGGACTTTGATGCCGCGAGAGCCGGGGACGATGAGGGCTTGCTTGATGTTACGGGCTACGCGCTTGCCGGCGACGAAGTGGGCGGCGGCGCGAAGATCGTCGATGCGCGAGTTGGTGCAGGAGCCGATGAATACGCGATCGACGGGGATGTCGACAATTGGAGTGCCGGCCTTGAGGCCCATATAGACGAGCGCGCGTTCGGTGGCTTTCTGGTCGTTCAAATCTTTGAAGGAGCCCGGATCGGGGACCCGGTCGGTCACGCCAGTGACCATACCGGGATTGGTGCCCCAGGTCACTTGCGGGGCGATTTTTTCGGCTTGCAGTTCGACGGTCATGTCGAACCTGGCGCCGTCGTCGGTCTTGAGTTTTTTCCAGCGATCAACGGCTTCGACAAATTCCTTGCCGCGGGGAACGAACGGGCGGCCGTCGAGATATTCGAAAGTGGTTTCATCGGGAGCGATCATTCCGGCGCGCGCGCCGCCTTCGATGGTCATATTGCAGACGGTCATGCGGCCGTCCATGGAGAGATCGCGAATGGCTTGGCCGCTGTATTCCGCGACGTGGGCGGTGCCGCCGCCGATGCCGATTTTGCCGATGATGGCGAGGATCAGATCTTTGGCGGTGACGCCTTTGGGGCGATTGCCGTTGACGACGATGTTCAGCGTTTTAGAGCGCGACTGCACCAGGCATTGGGTGGCGAGGACGTGTTCAACTTCACTGGTGCCAATACCGAAAGCGAGCGTGCCGAAGGCGCCGTGGGTCGAGGTGTGGCTGTCGCCGCAAACGATAGTCTGACCGGGCTGGGTGATACCGAGTTCCGGGCCGATGATGTGCACGATGCCCTGATTCTTGCTGTTCATGTCGAACAGGCGAACTCCGGTTTCACGGCAATTTTTTTCCAGGGCTTCGAATTGCAGTTTGGCATCCTGGTCGAGGATGGGCAAGGTGCGGTCGGTGGTGGAGACGGAGTGATCCATGACCGCGAAGGTCAGATCGGGGCGGCGAACTTTGCGGCCGTCGGCGCGCAATCCGGCGAAAGCTTGCGGGGAAGTGCCTTCGTGAATCAAATGGCGATCGATATAGATGATGGAAGGCTGGCCGGGCTCTTCGTGAACTAAATGGGCGTCCCAGATTTTTTGATAGAGAGTTGTGGGTGGCATGTTGTTCTCGAGAATTTTAGCACTGCGGGCGGTACGTGGATAGTCGACGTGCTGTTCGAATGCAGCAACTGATGTGATACTCAGTTCATGAAACTTTTCTATCGGGTTACGTTTTCGTTGATGACCATTGGGTTGGCGATTCTATGTATGCACGCGCCGTGGACTCAGCCGGATGCCCGCGTGCCGAATGCGCACACGACGATTGGGTATGCGCCGGTGTGGTCGCAGAACTACGCGCAGATACCGGCCGCGCATGTGGATTGGAATGGGGCGTTTGCGGCGTATGCGGCAGTCGTGGTGTTTTTCGCGATTGTGGGTGGGGCGATTGCGTACTTTTTCAGGGAGAAACGCGTAAAGCCGGAGATGCATCGAACGAAAACACATTCCGACTGAACGGGACTTTTTTTGATGATTAGCGATTGGCGAAGAGGTATTCGTCCTGGGGGCGCTGCGCCCGGGCATTAACCAAGCCCGAGATTTTGGGCTTGTGGTTGACGGGCGAAAGTTTTTGCCGCACGAAAAAGTCGCATTCCGCAGTGAAGCACTGCCACTGGCGCCATTCTTCGGTGGCTCCGCCTATCGATTCCTTGGCATACCCGGTGATGCATGGCTGATGGTCGTGATTCAGTTTGCAGGTCACAATTTCTAGCCGGGCCAGCAGTTCGCGATCGTTTGTGGGGCGGCCGGCTTCAAAATAGCCATCGACGGCTGAAAAGCGCGTCGCGCAATTCTCGAAGCTGCAGCGAAAAGAATCGGGCACCTTGGCGCTGCCGGCGTCATGGGCCATGCGCCAATGATGGATCGGGCAGAAGGGTCGTACCGCCTCACCCCATTTTGATTCGAACATAGTAGGGAGCCTCACGCGTCTTCACTTTGCGATCTAGGCGATTTGGCGTCTACAGTACCGGAGTACTAAGGCGCAAAAAATGGACTTTCGCGCCGACGTTTCGCAATTGGCAATGCCGGGAGTATGATTTCACTGCATTACAGCCTGGAGGAAAAACCATGGAAGCACTGCAACCGCAACACGCGACGATTTATTTCAATATGTTTTCGCTACCGGCGCTGCGCAACGAACATCGCATCACCAGACAGGTGATCGAAGCGCTGCCGATTAGCAAAGGCGATTACCGCCCGGACCCTAACTCCAAGAGCGCCTTGGAACTGGCCTGGCACATTGTGGCCGCGGAACATCGCTTTCTTGACGGCATCGCGGCAGGGCAATTTGATTTCACGCCAAATCACCGGCCGGAGGATGTGAAAAACTCCGCGGATATCGCGGCCTGGTATGGCAAAACATTCGACGCAGACATCGCGCGCGTGGCCAAGTGCAGCGGGGAACAGTTGACGAAGATTCTGGACTTCCGCGGGATCTTTCAGTTGCCGGCACTGGCGTTTGTGCAATTCAATTTGTCGCACAGCATTCATCATCGCGGGCAGTTGTCGACGTACATCCGGCCGATGGGCGGAAAAGTGCCCGCAATTTACGGCGAGAGTTACGATTCGGCGGAAGCGCGTAAGGCGGCAGCAAACTAAACGCCGTGAGCGACGCTGGCTGCGCGCCGCAAATAAGATAAGACGGCCCCGTTCCGTTGCGTCATTGGACTTCGTGGTGACGTCGCGGGACCTCCTCAAGAGTGATGGCTGCGGCACCGCTGCGAAGCGCCTGCAGTGAATGCCCTATAGGCCCAAGTCAACATTTCGTGATACGAATTTACCCAGTGGGCGCCGGAATCGTTGGCGGCGCAGGTGTGAATCCAGTTGCGAGCGTGTCCGACGTCACCCGAGGTGAGCATGATACCGGTTCGGCTGGTGTTGGCTGATGACCACGAGATTATTCGGCTGGGGCTGCGTTCGTTGCTGGAGGCGCAGCAGGGCTGGTCGGTAATCGGCGAGGCAATCAACGGCGAAGAGGCCGTAGACATGGTGCTGTCGCTGAAGCCGGATGTGGCGCTACTGGATATTGCGATGCCGAAGATCAACGGGCTGGAAGCGGCGAAGCAGATTCTGGCGCAAGGGGCGCGGACGAAGATTTTGCTGCTGTCCGCATACGATTCGCAGCAGGTGATCTCGGATGTTCTGGATTCTGGCGCGAAGGGCTATGTGTTGAAGAGCGATGCCGCGCGGGACTTGGTGGCGGCGGTGGAAGCGGTGCGTTCAAATCAGACATTTTTCACGCCCAAGGTGGCCGACCTGGTTTTGTCGCGGCACATGCAGCGCATGAAGGACCATAGCGATAGGACAAAAAAGACTTAGACTTCCGAACTTGGCATCGTGCTTTTTTTAGAAGCGAGCTCTCGTGATTTTTCGCACAAGCCCCGTTGCTTCGCAAGCCCTCCCGATTCCAAGCGTGTTCCGCCCAGAATGCGACTGAGGAGTAAGATCCGGCGTTAAGCGAAATTCTTCCTGTAGCTCCGCATGGAGGGAGTGAAATCGTTGCGGCGTGGTTACCGGGTGGGCGCGCGTGGGCGTAGATGGGCGGCAGCAGGATTCATCACGGGCTTTCTCGATCATGGCGTGGTGCGGACGGCCTTGCGACATTTTCAAGCTGGATGACCACTCATTTCTTTTATCGGATGATGTTGCCGACGTGATCTATCATGTGCGGGCTAACAAATAAAGTTGGAGCGCGTGAATTTATGAGCTCGCAAGTGAGAAGTAAAAAAGTGCGATGGGGCGTCCTGGGAGCGGCGTCCATCGCGGTACGCAAGGTTATCCCGGGAATGCAGAAGGGGAAGTGGAGCGAGGTTACCGCGATTGCTTCGCGGGAACTTGCGAAGGCGCAAGCCGCGGCTAGCGATTTTAAAATTGCCAAAGCATATGGGTCGTATGAGGAGTTGCTAGCCGATCCGGAGGTCGACGCGGTTTACAATCCGCTGCCGAATCATTTGCACGTGCCGTGGTCAATTCGCGCGGCGGAGGCCGGGAAGCACGTGTTGTGCGAGAAGCCCATCGCGCTGAATGCGCCGGAGGCGCGCACATTGCTGGCGGCACGTGACCGCACGGGTGTGAAGATTGGAGAAGCGTTCATGGTGAAGACGCATCCGCAGTGGTTGCGGGTGCGGGAGTTAGTGCGTGAAGGGCCCATCGGAGATTTGCGCGCGATCATTGGCGCATTCAGCTATTTCAATCGCAATCCGGCGAATGTCCGGCACAAGCCTGAGTGGGGCGGCGGCGGTTTGCTGGATATTGGATGCTACCCGATCACGACGTCGAGGTTTTTGTTTGCAGCGGAGCCGTTGCGCGTGAGCGGGACGATTGAGCGCGATCCGGAATTCGGAACGGACCGTTTGGCTTCCGGGATTCTGGAGTTTCGCGCCGGGCATTGCGTGTTGACCTGCAGCACCCAGTTGGTGCCGTACCAGCGGATGCAATTTCTGGGGACAAAAGGGCGGATTGAAATCGAAATTCCGTTTAATGCGCCGCCAGATAAGCCCACGCGAATTTTTGTGGACGATGGTAGCGACGTGGGCGGCGCGGGAATAAAGACCGAGACAATTCCGGTTTGCGATCAGTACACGATTCAGGGCGACGCATTTTCTAAGGCCATTCTTGAAAATACGGAAGTGCCGGTGACGCTGGAAGACGCCGTGGCGAATATGGCGGTGATTGACGCGGTGTTTCGTTCGGCGGAATCCGGGAAATGGGAAACGCCAGCGTATTAGACCGCGGCGATATTATTCACGGCCGGCAAAGATAGAGATGGTTTCGGAACTGTCTGCTACGTCCACCTTGTAGTGGGCGACGCGTTTATCGTAGGTCTTTAGGAGATTCAGCGCTTCGGGTTCTACCACCGCCACCTGGCTATCCTTCCCGGCAAATGCTTCAATGGCTTTTTCCGAGCGCCAAAAGCTGTAAACCACGATCTCTTCTTCGTCATCGATTTCGCGGCGCAGCAGCATGACGGAAGAGAACCCGTCGAAGGTCTTGAGTTTTGGAAGGACGTTCGCGGAGAAATACTTGAGGTATTTTTTGAGATTGGTCTTTTCCGCTCGAGCGGTCCATACGCGGGCGATCATTGCAGGCGCCCCTGAGAAGAAGCGACCGGTTCGGCGTTCTGGCCAACGACCACAGTCCATGGCCGGACAATCCGCTTCTTAACCAAGCCATTGACGACGTAAGGATCGCGCTTGGCGAACTCGTCGACGATCGATTTGTTGGCGCAGTTGAAAACCAGAAGCGCGGTGTCGGCGGGCTCGCCTAAGGCGCCGCCTAAAAGCAGGTCGCCGCGAGAATAGGCTTCGGCCAGACGCAAATGTTCGCTGCGAAACGCGGCGCGGCGAGCGACAAAATCATCGACCAGTTCGTAGAACAAGGCAAAGTAAGGCATGTGTTTCCCTGAAGCAGCTTTTCAGAAGAACGGGCAACCGTCAACTCGGAGCACGAGATGAGTTCCGGTTTGTCGTTAGCTGTGTGACGGCGCGCCGCCGGCGATAGAGGGCACGAGGAGGACGTGGTCGCCGTCCTTGATGGCGCAGGACTCCCCTCCGAGGAAGCGGATGTCTTCATCGTTGAGATAGACGTTGAGAAATTGGCGAATCTGGCCGGAGTCGTCGCGCACGTGACGGGATAGAGCAGGAAACTTGGCGGTCAGTTGGGCGAGCGCGTCAGCGATGGTGGTGGCGGTGCAGTCGACTTTGGGCTGGCCGTCGGTAAAGCGGCGGAATGCGGTGGGAATTTCGATGATTACAGCCATGTGTCACTCCTTCTGAAATGATTATTATTCGGCCATGCGTAAAGAATTTGGTTTAGACCCTGGCAGCGGCAGCGCCGCTGGTGGCGAGCTGCGCGTCCATCAAGGCCTCGAAGGCCTCGAGGCGCGGGGGGATGGCGTCGCTCAACGGGAATTCGCCGACGATGGCGTCGGTGGTCTTAAGGCCGTTTCCGGTAATACAAACCACGGTGGTTTCGTCCGTGGAGATGCGGCCCTGGTCGATCAATTTTTTGGTGACGCCGGTGGTGACGCCGCCAGCGGTCTCAGCGAAGATGCCTTCGGTTTCCGCGAGTTGCTTGATGGCGGCGACGATTTCGCCGTCGCTGACATCCTCAGCCCATCCGCCGGAGTCGCGAATCTGTTTGATGGCGTAAGGTCCGTCGGCGGGATTGCCGATGGCCAGGGAACGCGCGATAGTTTTGGGTTTTTGCGGTTCGAAACGCGCGAGATTGCGTTTCACGCCATCGGAGATAGGCGAGCAGCCGGTGGCTTGGGCGCCGAAGAAGCGCACCTGCCGGGGCTCGACCCAACCGAGGGTGACGAGTTCCTTGAAGGCTTTGGCGATTTTGGTGATGAGCGAGCCACCGGCCATGGGGACGACGACGTTATCAGGGAGCTTCCAGCCCAACTGCTCGGCGATTTCGTAGCCGTGGGTCTTGGAGCCTTCGGCGTAGTAGGGGCGCAGGTTGACGTTGACGAGGCCCCAGCGGAAGCGGTCGGCGATCTGGGCGCAGAGACGATTGACGTGGTCGTAGTTGCCATCGATACGCACGATCCGTGCGCCGTAGACCGCGGTGTTCAGAACTTTGGCTGGCTCGAGGTCGGCGGGGATGAAGACGCAGGCGTCGAAACCTTGCTGCGCGGCTTGGGCAGCGACGGCGTTGGCGAGGTTGCCGGTCGAGGAGCAGCCAACGGTCTCAAAGCCAAAGCGGCGCGCGGCTGAAAGCGCCGTGGCTACGACACGGTCTTTGAACGAGAGAGTCGGGAAGCAGACGGCGTCATTTTTGAAATAGAGATTTTTGAGGCCCCATTCGCGGCCTAGTTTTCGCGACGCGATGAGCGGCGTGCCGCCGACGGCGTTCGGGCCGACGTAATTGGCTGGCAATGGAAGCAGTTCCGCATAGCGCCACATATTGAAATCGCGGCCCGCGAGATTTTCGCGGCGCACGGTTTTCTTCAGGGAATCGTAGTCGTAAACCACTTCGAGGGAGGAGAAGCACTCTTCGCAGAAGGAGCGGGGTTCGTTGCCCCAGGTTTTTCCGCACTCCCGACAACGCAATTCGTAAAGTTCAGCCATGACCGCCTCTTAGCTCCGCCCGGATGACTCGCGAGTGGCCGCGAGATAAATTTGTGGGGCGCAGCAGGAGGGCAGAAACAAAAAAGCCCTCCGTGCCAAAGTGCTCGGAGGGTCTCAGAAAATCTTCTGGGATGCTCGAAAAGCTCTTTAGCAGTTTTTTACGTGGAGCAAGTTGCCTTAAATCGCCACGTGCGCCGCCACATCCGGCTAACTCGTTTATGCGCCATCTGTGGAAAGATGTCAAGAGGGGCCGGAAGGGACACAACGACAATGGCTACTGGGATTTCGAATGAGTCTTTTTCGTGGGCCGGGGAACGATCTTGATCTCATAGATCGCCGGCCACTGCTTTCCGGTGACGAACAGCCGGTCATTCCTGGCATCGTAGGCAATTCCATTGAGGACGGACTCGCTGTCAATTCTTTGAGCGGCGGGATACAGGCCGGTGAGGTCGATCCAGGCGATGACGTGTCCATCTTCGGGCGAGACTCGTGCGATGCGGTCGGAGTGCCAGACATTTGCGTAAATCTCGCCCTTGATGAACTCCAATTCGTTGAGATTTTTGATCTCACCATCGCCATCTTTTACGGTGATGTGGCGAGTTTCCTGAAAGGTGTTGGGATCGCGGAAACGCAGCGTGGCGCTGCCGTCGCTGGTCACCAACTCCGATGAAGTGCGGGTCATACCCCAGCCTTCGCCGTCGTACTGGAATTGCGTTACGATCTGAAATGTGGCGCGGTCGTAAACGAAGCAGATATGGGTCGTCCAGGTCCATTCGAGGAGGTACGGCCCCCAGTCGACGATTCCTTCGCCAAAATATTCGGAGGGCAAATCGTGGCGCTTCACGACCTTTCCTGTTTGCAGCTCGGTGGCGATGACAGCGGAACGTCCACTTCGGCCTGTCCCCTCATACAGCAGGCCATCGAGATAGAAAAAGCCTTCCGTGTAGTTTTCTATGGAATGCGGATACTTGGCGACAATCCGGTAGCTTTGCACGGGGGCGAGCGGGGTGGCGAAGGCGTGCGAGGTAGTGAGCGAGAGACACAGCCATAACCAAAGCACAGGCAGGGTCGTTGCCGGCTGAAATCTACGCCAACGGGTTGTGGGCAGGCGATTAGTGGTCATCCGTCAGTCATTCATTACAACAGAATTGGGGTCTGGCGCGTCCAACTAGAGTCAGCGGCTGCGGCTCGAATGCATGGAACCCGTCCTTGGGGACAGTGTTTATCCCGAAGCACCGATTGACCGTGGCAACCGGGCCAGATTTGCGGTGTTATACTTTGCATGCCGGGCGGTGGGGTGCGCGTTGCGCGCGCTAACCGGCAAAACAGGAGCTTTAAATGGGTGAGCAGGTGAAGGAACTTTACAACTGGGCCAGGCGCCGGAAGATTATGGCGGCCCTATTTGTGGGCATGACTCTGGTGATTGGGATTCTGATCGGGTCGGTGGTTTCCGGCCGCGTGTCGGCGGTGAAGAGTTCGGGCTTTACGGGTACGAACGCGACGGCGTTGTCGATTCCTGATCCGATTCCGTCGCCCAGTTCGTTCTCGGGATTGGTGAATCGCGTGGAGCCCGCGGTCGTGAATATCGCGACCACGCAAGTGATGGAGCGCCGGGCGCCGACGACGCGCAAGCGCCGTGCGCAGCCGGAGGATCCTGACGATCCGATGCAAGATTTCTTTGACAAGTTTTTTGATGGGCAGAAGGAAGGCCCGGCGCAGGCTGAGCGCAGCCTGGGTTCCGGCGTGATCGTGGACAAGCGTGGCTACATTCTGACCAATAACCACGTGGTGGATCAGGCCACGAAGATTCAAGTGCAGTTGAATGGCGAGACTGCGCGATACACCGCGAAGGTCGTGGGCGTGGACGAGGATACCGACCTGGCGGTTTTGAAAATTGACGCGGCGCGAGATTTGCCGATTGCGCGACTGGGCAACTCGGATGGCGTGCAGGTGGGCGATTGGGTGCTGGCCATCGGCAGCCCGTTTGGTTTGCAGGCAACTGTGACGGCCGGAATCATCAGCGCGAAAGACCGCGGAGGCATCGGGCACCAGTTCCAGCGTTTTCTGCAGACCGATGCGGCGATTAATCCGGGAAATTCGGGCGGGCCGCTGGTCAGCCTGGGCGGCGATGTGATCGGCATCAACACCGCCATTATCACTGGCAGCCGCGGGTATGAAGGCGTGGGCTTTGCGTTGCCTTCTTCGACGGCCATCAATGTTTACAACCAGATTATTTCGCAGGGCCGCGTAACGCGTGGGTCGATTGGCGTGAGCTTCCAGGAAGATTTGGGCACGAATGCGATTACGCTGAAGGCGCTGGGCGCGCCATATGGGGTGGTAATTGAAGGCGTCGAACCGGGCAGTCCCGCGGAGAAGGCCGGACTCAAGGGCGGCGACGTGATTACCAGCGTGAATGGCCAGGCGGTGAAATCTGGCAATGACCTGGTTAACCCCATCTCGATGGCACCTATCGGCAGCAAGGTGAAGCTCGGTTACGTTCGCGATCGCGCGCAGAAGGAAGCGACGGCGGTGGTGGAAGACCGCACGCATGTGTTCCGCACGACCGCCGGACGCATCGGGGACCAGCCGAATGGAGAAGAAGCGGCGCCGACGGAGTTTGGCTTGCACGTGCAGGAACTGACGCCGGACCGGGCGCATCGCCTGGGCATGGACGCGCAGAAGGGCGTTATGGTCACGGAAGTGGACCCGGCAAGCTTCGCGGAAGATATCGGGTTCGGGCGCGGCGACGTGATTGCGGAAGTCAACCGCATCTCGGTCAGTTCGGTGGATGACTACCGGAAGGCGATTGGCAAGTTGAAGGCCGGAGACAGTGTGGTCTTCAAAGTGCTTCGTCATCTGGACACGGACCGTGTGTTGACGGTATTTTTGCCGGGGGTAGTGCCGGCGGAAGACAGCAGCAAACGATAAGGCCCGTTTCAGCTGGGCGCAGCGAGTTCACGATGATGCGACGAATGGTACGGCCGATACGCTTGACTTTGCTGTCCCTGCTGCTTGGGGGACTGGGCGTGTCGGCGTGTTTGTCGCATGCAGCTACAACCGCGGCCCAAAAGAAGACGCACAAGACGGGAACAACCTCGAAGTCAAAAAAATCGCCAACGCCAAAGACATCGACTACGACGAGTTCTGCTTCGGCTAAGACGCAGGCGGCACGCACAGCGAAGGGTTCCGCTTCCACGAAGAGCGGAAAAGGAAAGAATGCGAAAAGCGTTACTTCGCGCCGGGATCATGGGCAAAAAGCGCCTACTCCTCAACGGGTGAGCGAGATTCAGACCGCGCTCGCGAAGAATGGCGCATACGCAGGAACAGCGAGTGGGAAGTGGGATGAAGCCACCGTGGATGCCATGAGGAAGTTTCAGGGGTCACACGGATTGAACGCCTCGGGAAAACTGGACGCCAAGACCTTGCAGCAGCTTGGTCTCGGTTCTCAGACAGCCGGGATCGCACCGCCTACACCCTCGGCGAAGGTTTCCGCGAATCTCTCGTCGCGCAACACGGTCGGTAGCCAGCAGTAAGCTTCCTAATTCTCATCCCGCAGTTTCTTCTGCTTCTGTAGCCTGAGTGCTCTCTGCTTTGATTCTGTTGTTAACTGAGATTTTCTCGTCTCACTCTCATTTTGAAACCGGCTCGCAAACGTGTGCGTGGACGCAAAATCGACTATCATTGAGGTAGACCAATCCGCTAAGAAAACCGCACTCGAACAACATTACTGGGAGGAAGTATGGCTACGGCAGCAACGCCTCGCGTATTCAAGAATTTTATCAACGGGGAATGGGTGGAATCGCGCAGCGGGCAGGCGTATGAAAACCGCAACCCGGCGAACACCGACGAACTGGTGGGCATGTTCGTTTCGTCTACTTCCGAGGACGTGTACGCGGCGGTGGACGCGGCCAAAGAGGCTTACAAGAGCTGGCGCCTGGTGCCTGCGCCCAAGCGCGCAGAAATCCTGTATCGCGCCGCGGAAATCTTGACACAGCGTAAGGAAGAGCTTTCGAAGGACATGACCCGCGAGATGGGCAAGGTGTTGGCGGAGACCCGCGGCGATGTGCAGGAAGCCATCGACATGACCTATTACATGGCGGGCGAGGGGCGGCGGCTCTTCGGGCAGACCACGCCATCGGAGTTGCCGAATAAATTTGCGATGAGCGCGCGGCAATCGATCGGCGTGTGCGGGATGATCACGCCGTGGAATTTTCCGATGGCCATTCCGTCGTGGAAGATGATGCCCGCGCTGGTGTGCGGGAACACGGTGGTGCTGAAGCCGGCGGAGGATACGCCGCTGTCTTCTTATAATCTATTGCAGGTTTTGACGGAGGCGGGTTTGCCGCGCGGCGTGGTGAATCTGGTGAGCGGTGACGGACCGGGAGCGGGGGCGCCGCTGGCGAAACATAAGGATGTGCCGGTGGTGAGCTTCACCGGATCGACGGCGGTTGGACGCATCATCGCGCAGGATTGCGCGCCGGACTTCAAGCATTGCAGCCTGGAGATGGGTGGTAAAAACATCATTATCGTGCTGGAGGACGCCAATCTGGATTTAGCGGTGGACGGGGCGATCTGGGGCGGCTTCGGGACCACCGGGCAGCGCTGCACGGCGGCGAGCCGCGTTGCGGTGCATAAAGACGTGTATCGCGAGTTCATTTCGCGCTTCGTGGCGCGCGCGAAAACGCTGCGGGTCGGCGATGGGCTGGATGCCGGGACGGACATGGGGCCGTGCATCAACGAGCAGCAGTTGAAGACGGTGATGAGCTACGTGGAGATCGGCAAGAATAATGACGGCGCGAAATTGCTCACCGGCGGCAACCGACTGGACGGCGCGAGTTACAACAAGGGCTGGTTTCATGAGCCGACCGTGTTTGGGGATTGCGCGCCGGGCATGCGCATTGCGCAGGAAGAAATTTTCGGTCCGGTGGTGTCGGTGATTCCGGTGGACAGTTTCGAGCAAGCCATCGAAGTCGCGAATGGAGTGCAGTACGGGCTCTCCGCTTCGATCTATACGCGCAACGTAAATCTGGCGTTTGC
>DATCOK010000495.1:0-2614 GCA_036564765.1 Candidatus Acidiferrum sp.
CCCAACCGCGCCTCCCCTGCTACAAGCTGGGCATCCGTTTTGAATCCGACGCCATGGTCAGGAAATTTCTTGCGAGCGCCAAAACCGGCTTTTACTTGGCCGTCACGCGCGAAGGCGACGTCGGCGCCGGCGATGCCATCCAGGAAATCTCCCGCGACCCTAACCGCGTCTCTATAGCCGAAATCGTCCGCCTCTATGTAGCCAAGAAATATTTGGACTCCGACAAGGAACTGCTTCGCCGAACGATTGGAATCGATTCTTTCCCCGAAGGCTGGAAAGAACATTTCCGCGAACGCGCCTCACTGTGATTTGCTCGCGACCATCGAGCTTCTTGCGGCTCCGATGAGTTCGCACCTATAATTCGCTTACTCGTAGAAAGCTTCATCGCTGCGGCACCAGTAGCGCCGCGCATCCCTGGAGGCCTCGTGCCGGTCGGAACCGCGTTCCACGAAAGAACCCTCGCGCTCTGCGAGAGCATGAACTATCGCGAATGGTCCGGCTACTACACCGTCAGTGTCTACGAAATGCATCACGAGCACGAATACAACGCCATCCGTAATTCCGCCGCCCTCATCGACATCTCCCCGCTCTTCAAATATCGCGTCACCGGCCGCGACGCCACCAAGTTCGTCAACCGCGTCATCTCTCGCGACATCAACAAAGTCAAAGTCGATCAGGTCATCTACTGCTGCTGGTGCGACCCCGAAGGAAAAGTCATCGACGACGGCACCATCACCCGCCTCGGCGAAAACGAATATCGCTGGACCGCCGCCGATCCCAGCCTCCGCTGGTTTCAGCAAAACGCCTTCGGCCTCGACGTAAAAATTGAAGACATCACCGAGCAGGTCGCCGCGCTCGCGCTGCAAGGCCCAACCTCCGGCCGCCTACTCAACGCCGTCGCCGATGGCGACGTCACCAACCTTAAATATTTTCGCGTCACTCACGGAAAAATCGCTGGCGTCCCCGTCGACATCTCCCGCACCGGCTACACCGGTGACCTCGGCTTCGAAATCTGGATGCCCTGGGACGACGCCGTAAAAGTTTGGGACGCCCTCAACACCGGCGGCCGCGCCTTCGACATTCATCCCGCCGGAATGATTGCCCTCGACATCGCCCGCATCGAAGCCGGCCTCATCCTCATCGAAGTCGACTACGTCTCCAGCAAAAAAGCCCTCATCGACGCGCAGCGGTTTTCTCCCGACGAAATCGGCCTCGGTAAACTCGTGGATCTAAAGAAAGAAGCTTTCGTCGGCCGCGATGCTCTCGCTCGCGAAGCAAAAAAAGGCGCGGAACGCGCCTTGGTCGGTCTCGAAATCAATTGGAACGAAGTGGAAGCCCTCTACGACAAAGTCCGCATGGCCCCGCAGGTTCCCAGCATGGCCTCCCGCGTCCCCGTCCCCGTCTATCGCGGCGGCCGCGTCATCGGTAAGGCCACTTCCACCACCTGGTCCCCCACGCTCAAAAAGATGATCGCGCTAGCCTGCGTCAACCGTGAACACTCCACCGTCGGCGCCACCCTCAACATCGAAATCACCGTCGAAGCCGTGCGCCACACGGTCTCCGCCAAAGTCGTCGCCACGCCCTTCTTCAACCCGGCCCGCAAAATGGCCGTCCCGGTAATTTAGTGGTCGGCATCCTGCTCGGAGTCTTCTTTGAACAGTGCGTTCATATATCGTTCGGGAGCTGCTAGAAATCTGCTGACCAATTGAAAAGGCTGTGTCTCGCGATAGCCAATCGAATGGATATGCCCACCGTCGAAAGATAGGATTTGAGCATCCGGATACGCCAGCAAAATCGGTGAGTGCGTCGCGATAAGAAACTGGATGTCGTCGTTGTCCTTCAGCAAGTTGTGCAAAATGACGAGAAAGCTCAGTTGGCGCTGCGGCGACAACGCCGACTCGGGCTCATCCATAACGTAGAACTTGGAACGCCCAAAACGATTCTGCAGCAGCGCGAGGAATGATTCACCGTGTGATTGGTCCTGAAGACTTTTTCCGCCGTAGCTTTGAGCTGCGCCAACCGAGTCGACATAGGTCGCGACGTTGAAAAAACTTTCCGCCCGAAGATAGAATCCCGCGCCCGATCTGGCCGTGAAACCCACGCGTAGCGCGCGTACGAGTGCGTCGATGGCATGTACGCTGGAGGTCGTTTCGAAGGAAAAATTCCTGTTACCACCTTCGCGGCCAAAGCCATAGTGTGCGGCGATCGCTTCCAGAAGCGTGGACTTACCGGCACCATTTTCACCGGTAAAAAAACAAACCCGACTGGTAACATCGATGCTGTCGAGCCTCGCAATGGGTGGGACACTAAACGGATATTCGTCCCAACGTTCAACGCGGTCGCGAAGTAGTTTGATGTTCTTGAGACGCGGCATCTGCGGTTCCAGTAGCCGGCAATTATGTCAGAAGCGCAGAATAGTGCCGCGTTTTTGTGCTGGCTGCCTTATGGGTTGAGCCGATTGTACTTCTTCAATACCGCGCGCAACTGTTCATGCGGCAGCGCGATCACTTTGTGATTCTCAATCCCCGTCATCGTCTCCGCCGCTACCATCGCATTGATGATCGCCTCTTCCGTGGCCTGCACCGTCGCCGCAAATAACGGCTCGATTTTTTCG
>DATCOK010000496.1:0-3176 GCA_036564765.1 Candidatus Acidiferrum sp.
AGATTCTATGGCATGTTACCGAATGGATAATAAGGTAGAAGAACGTAAACCAAGGTTATTGAGCAGTGGATTTCTAAACAGTTGTTAAGATTTCAGCGCTGGATCTTATGGATTCGCACGACCAAAACTCAACGCACGCGCTCTCTTCGCCGCCGGCATCCGCGGCGGAAGAGAAACGGACGGTTGAAATTAGGAAGAGTCTGCGGCGCCTGGATCGTAAGGACGCCTGGTATTGGTGGAACGCCATCCTGGTGATTATGTTGTTGATGGGCGCGATTGGAGCGCTGTCACTTCCCTCAATTTTGCACGCCGACGACCCGAATTATAACGAGCAGCTTTCCATCGCGGTACGCGGCCTGCTTGGTTTAGTGCTCATTTTCAATCTTTATACGCTGTACCAGCAATATTTACTGAAACAGCTGCGCAATCATCTGGCCGGACAGGTTGAACTGGCCACCGAGCAGCAGGTGCGCGCGAAAACGTTTTATGAATTGGCGATTCTGGATCCGCTGACGGGACTGTACAACCGGCGTTTTTGCGAGGAGCGGTTGAAGGCGGAGATTCAACGCGCGGACCGGCATCATCTTCCGCTGATGGTGGTGGTGGTGGACCTCGATAATTTCAAGCAGATCAACGACAGCTTCGGGCATGCGGCGGGGGACACGGTGTTGCGGGAGTTTTCACGGCATCTGAATAAAACCATTCGCGGGGCGGATTTTGCGGTGCGGCTGGGCGGCGATGAATTTCTGCTGGTGCTGCCGGAGTGTCCACCGGAATACGTGGGATTGGTGATGTCGCGGCTTACGCCTTTACAGGTGGATTGCGAAGGAGTCGTGATTGCGGTGCAGGGTTCGCGAGGGTGGGCGCAGTACCGCTCAGATGACACGCCGGATGCGCTGATCGAACGCGCGGACCGGGTGTTGTACGAGCAAAAACAATCGCGGCACGCCGGCGATCTGCAAGACTTAACGCACGCGTAATTTTTGGCGGGCATTTGGCGAGGGACTGCCTTTCCTGTTATTCATCCCGGCGAGGAGGAGTGCTGATCCATCTCGCTATTGGTTCTTGCCATAGTTTTTGCGAGCGATAGCGGTCAATATCCAACAGAGCGCGAAGAAACGAACTACGTAGATCCACGGGCTGCCTTCGTTAGGCCGCGCGAAGGACAGCATGGCGACGCGCGTCGCTGCTTCAATGACAAAGAAAGCAGCGAAGGAGAGAAAGAAGGTATCGCGAGTCTGCTTCCAGAATTTGAGGAAGAACAGGGCGGCGGTGACAGAAGCGGTGGCGATCACCCCGAGCAAAAAATGCTCAAGGATCATGATTTGATCTCCCAGATCAGGCCGTAAAGCAACAAAATCATAGCGACCGCCGCCGTGGCGAGACGGTAGACATAGAGGTCGACTTCAGGGATCACCACCAAATCCACAAAAATCAGAAGATAGGACACGGCCAAGCCGGCGAAGCAGAGGCCACTCCATAACAAGAGCCTTTTCTTTCCCGCGGCATACGCTCGAAAAAGCAGCACGCTGCAGAGCCCGCTGGTCACTACCGCAATGATGTAAACGATGGGGCCCATGTCACTTTCGCTCCTTCTTGAATCGAAACGCACGGGCAAACTCACGTATGGAGGATGAAGGCTTGGAATGGATCATGGTGGAAATGCGAACGACCTCACGGCGATAGGTGGAATCCAACTCGGCAATGAAAGCGTCTTTTTCGGTGGATTCTGATTCGTAACGAAAACCGTGAGGCGGTCCCGGGACTCGGGAGATGAGACCGCGTTGGAGCAAATCCTGAAGAAGGTCACTGACCACGTCGGGTTGTACGTACAGACGGCTGGAAAGATTTTCAAGGGTCCAGGGTTGGGGCCGACTGTTCCAGAGAAGCAGCAAAGCCTCAAGGTGCGGGACGCTTTCAATTTCTTCCAAAACGAAGTGATAAATTTCGCTGGTCGTGTCGTCGGTGGCCATAGCCCGTGCTCATAGCCTATACGAGGATGGGAACGCAACGCGAGTGTAGGCAAATTATGCTCCTGGGCTGTGCGTTGCGGGGACCTCCGTGGGCGAAGCGAGACGGGGTAGTTCTAGAAGGCGGATTATTCGCTGATGAGCAGAACGCGCGGGAGATCGGAGGTGCGCTTGGTGGTTTCCCAGTGGCGTACCAGGACGGAATAAACAGTCAGCCCGATTTCGCCTTCGCCCCAGAAGGCGTAGGCCAGCGATTGCTGCATCAGGTTGCGGCGCGTTAGACCTAGCACGATAGCCTTGGGATCCAGCAATTCACTGATGTAGGCGATAGAATTGGCGATGGCTACGGCGCCCCAGACTTCGATGACAAAATTCTCGCCTTCTTTTTCCACGCGCACGCGAAGCGAAGAGAGAAATTCGCTGCGATTGTCCATCAGGTTCACGTGCAGGAAAGCCATGGGTCCTTCCGTTTTAAAGTTGGCTTCGACTTTGCCAAGTAGCCGCTCGCGATAGTCGCGATCGCTCGAGTGTTGCGGGACGAGATTCACCTTCTTTCCACGGATGGAAGCCCACAGCCGCGCGGACTCGTCGTCTACGAGCTTGACGTCGGAGACGCGCATTTCGGTGGCGCGGTGGTAACGGCTAATGGCGCTAGTGACCACCAGCAATAAGATGAAAACGGCGGCGATCATCACGCCCGCGGGGCGTTCGATGACATTGACGATCAGGGTGTACGCGAAAACGGCGGCGACGAGCCAGAAGTACCCGTTCGAAAATATTTTTCCCGCACTTTTCGGATGCTCGCGGGATAAGGCAAGCGCGACGGCGACCGCGGCCGAAAGCATGAGCACCAAAACACCTGTGGCGTAGGCGCTGCCCTGGGCTTCCACGTTGGCGCGGAAAATCAGGGTGATGACTACATTGATGGCCAGCAACAACAACACCAGCGGCCGGCGATAGACGACCCAACGCGGCGCCATTCCAAAACGAGGCAGATAGCGCGGGATGAGATTCAACAAGCCAGTCAAGGCGGAAGCGCCAGCAAACCACAAGACGAGAAGCGTCGACAAATCGTAGAGCGTGCCGAAGCGGTTGCCCAGAAACTGGTGCGCGAGGTAGGCAATGGCGCGGCCATCGGCGGGTCCGCCGGCGCGGTAGTCGATGGGCGGGATGAGCAAGCTGGTGATGAATCTGGAGGTCAAGAGC
>DATCOK010000497.1:0-2251 GCA_036564765.1 Candidatus Acidiferrum sp.
TCCGGTTGCCCGGATGGTTGTTCGGGTGTCTGGTTATGAAAAACGAGAGCGTCAGCGCGGTCAAGCACTTGGCGAGCAGTCTCCTTGAAATCGTCGCGGTTCGAATCGAGCACTGCGAAGTACAGGCTTGGTTCCAGGAACTGCAGGAGCGAGTTGCTTTCGATAATCAATACCGGGTCGGGCAAGCCGGCGGAGTCGAGATTTGACAGAGCTTCACGCAGCAATGGCAAGCCTTCGGCGAGAAAGCCTTGTTTTGTGCGTAACCAGAAGGACCGCTTGGCTCCGGCGGCGAGAAAGCGGGAGCTGTCAGTTCCGGTGTCGTCGCGCTGCTCCCAGCTGATGGCGTAGCTGTGCTCGTCCGGGGCGCAGCCGCAGCTTTCTCCGTTTTTCGCGCAGACCCCGTGTCCGTATTGGGTAATTTTGCCGGCAATCCAATTTTCTTCGGGGAAGGCGCGGATTACATCGCAGACCAGTTCGGTCTTGCCGATGTTGCGGGTGTGGCCGCCGATCACGATCACACGCCACGTTTGCCGGTTTTGTACCGCTGGCTTCGCCATGTTCATTAGAGTCTCGCCGCGCTGGGTGGTTACCCGGGGACGGTTTTTGCCGGCTATTTTCCCGCTTCGAGCTTTTTGATTCTTTCCGCCAACTCCGGCAAACGGACCTGCCACGCGAACTGCTCCTTGAATTTTTCCAGCGAACGCGCAGGCGTGCCCCAGACGACTTCCCCGCTGTGAATGATCTTGCCGTTCAGCACTCCGGCTTGACCGCCGATTACCGCGCCATCTTCGAGTGCGCAGCGTTCGCCGAATCCCGCCTGGCCGCCGACCACGACGCCCGAGCCGAAGGTGCACGAACCCGACAAGCCCGCTTGCGCGGCAATCACCGAGTTAGGCCCAATCTCACAGTTGTGCCCGATGTGGACCAGGTTATCGAGCTTTACGCCGTTGCCAATTTTCGTGTCGCCCAGTGAACCGCGGTCGATAGTAGTGTTCGCGCCGATTTCCACGTCGTCGCCAATTTCTACCCGGCCGACTTGCGGAAATTTCCAGTAGCGGCCTTCGCCGTGGGCGTATCCGAAACCATCCGCGCCCAGGACGGCGCCGGAGTGAATCTCGACGCGATCGCCGAGTTGAACATTTTCGTAGAGCGTCACGCGGGTGTGTAATCGGCAATTTTCTCCGATGCGGCATCCACTTCCGATGACTGCATGCGGCCCAATTTCCGTACCGGGGCCGATTTGTGAATTTTCACCCACGACGGCGTAGGGGCCGATGCTAACGCCCGCCCCGATTTTCGCCATCGACGCAATGACGGCGGTTGGATGTACGCCGGTTGCGATGCGCGCTCTTTCGACGAGAAGCGCGGCGGCTTTGGCGAAGGAAAGTTTCGGCGAAGTGCTGCGCAACACTGTCTTGTTGGGCAAAGGAGCACCAGCAGGCGCGATCACGCAGCGCGCCGCGGACTTCAGCGCTCGCACCGCATGTTTCGCCGACTCGACATAGATGAGGTCGCTCGCGCCAGCGCGCTCTGGAGCGGCGACGCCGGAAACTATCAGTGCTCCGTCGCCTTCCACCGTGCCGCCAAGTGCGTTCGCCAATTCCTGAACCGTTTTTTTCATCGCTACCCCTTGAATCTCACAGGATCCTCGTGATCAAGTTTTCCGGAAATCGTAAAGCGGCCGCTGGCCTGGCGGCCGGGTGTTCCAGCGGCCGTGAATCCACACCCACTGATCGGGATATTTTCGAATGATTTCTTCAAGCACCTTGGTAAATTTTTGGGTATTTTCAAAAATGTCGCGCTCGGTGTCGCCAGTGCGGGTCAATTCCACCGGAGGTTCGAAGCGCAGGTGATATTTCTTCAGCGCATCATCCCAATACGCATAGCCCGGCACGACCGCCGCTTCGGTATGCAACGCGACGCGGGCGAGGCCAGTGGTGGTGCAGGCCGGCGTGCCGAAAAAATCCACGAAGACGCCTTCCCCGGGCATGGTGTTCTGGTCGGCGAGTATGCCGACGGTGCCGGCCTCCTTCAAAACTTTGAGCATCACGCGGGCCGACTCATTTTTGAAAATCGGCCGGTTGCCGCTTAGCGAGCGATAGCGGTTCACCAGCGCATCGAGTTTGCGGTTATCGAGCGGGCGGGCCATATAGTGCAGCGGATACCCGTAGAGCGCGTGCGCGAAGGAAGAAAGCTCCCACGCGCCGATGTGCCCGGTCAAATAGAGGACGCCCTTTCCACGATTATGCCC
>DATCOK010000498.1:0-8598 GCA_036564765.1 Candidatus Acidiferrum sp.
GTCTATCTCTTTAACTGGCCGGCCGCCTTCCGCTCGTTGCACCACGAACTTCCACCGTGCATCCGTTCCATGTCTCTCGGATCGTCCGTATGCGATGAAGGCGCCATCAGGCGACACCACCGGCGAAGTTACGAGGCCCTGCGTCAATTCGATTGGCGCTGCTCCGTCAATGGACACTTTGAATATGTGCACCAGCGCATCGCCCTCTTTGGGCCCTGAATAGAAAACCCACTTGCCGTCCGGCGTGCACGAAGACGTTTCCTCATCCGTTCCAAAAGTAAGCTGCTTCAGCTCCCCGGTCTGAATGTTGAATCGCCAGAGATTAGGAAGGTTGTCGGCCAGTGCCCTGCTCACGATAACCGTATCTCCCGGACCGCAGCCGCGCGGCAAGAACGTAAATTCACTCTCAGTATTTTCGATTAGACGCGTCCGGCCGCTTCCGTCGCTGGCGGTCCAATAAATCCCCACTTCGGAATCCTGTTGAAGGAGTTTGCCGGCGCCGGTCCACGACAGCTCGTAGCCGGTAGCTTGTTCGTGCGAGATCGGCGTGAATTTCCAGTTTATCTTGTCGCTTAGGAGCGCCGGCGCGTCGGAGACAAAAATGGTAGCCGCTTGACGCTCTTGCGTGGTGACGAAAGATTTCCCATCGCCGGCAACACTCACCGAGGAGTAGCGGCTCAAATCATTGCTTATCTTGATTGGCGTACCCGAGGGATACGGCTGAAACCATATCTGCGGCCGCAACCCGTTCGATTTTTCTCCCGCTACGAAAAACAAGCCCGACGAATCTGGCAACCAGGCCACGTCAAAAACCCACTTGGACAGGGGCAACGTCTTCAGCAGTTTGCCTTGCGGCGTCAACACTAAAATGGAGCTCAGAATATTCTTCTGCGCCTGAAAAGAAGCTACCGCAATGAGTTCTCCCGAACCGGACCAGGAAGGAGTGTAGGCCATGCTCTCCGTTCCTCTGGGACGTTCGAAGACCACGTGTTCGTCGCTGCCGTCCGCGTTCGCAATCACTATCTGATCTTTGATTTTGTCAGTTCCGTTGCGATCGTAGACGATACGCTTGCCATCGGGTGAGAACGCCACCGCGCTGGAGACATCCGCTGCGATCTTTCGCGAAGCACCTCCCAGCACCGGCACGGCATACACATTCGTGATGTTTCCATTGGCCGGGTCCCCGTGCGTGTAATAAAGGTAGTTGCCGTCGGGCGTAAAAGTGGCTCCGAAATCGAAAAAACCCTTCTGCGGCGGCACCACCATGGCTTCGCTGCCAGTAACCACCTGCTTCACTCGCAGGCTACGCTCGCCTTCCTGCCGCCCGTAAGCGACCAGTTTGCCGTCGGCCGAGATGCTGGCAAAATTTATGGCTTGTCCATGGTCGGTTAAAGGACGAATGACAATGTTGCCAGTATCGATGGCGGGCGCGGTCCGAGAAAAAAACTTATAGGTACCGAAGGCCGCGCCAGCCACCAAAACAATAAGCACGGCGACGATGCCGAAGACGAGGCCTTTGTGCCTACGCGCCTCGGCCAGGAGGACGGAACTGGACGATGGCGGCTCCAGGGCAACGGCCGCACCGGTTGCCACGGTTGAGGTTGGCAATTCCAGCGGAATCGCAGGCGCGGGTTCCGATGAGGTTTTGGCCCCGGATTTATTGGAATCGTGCTCACGTTTCAATCGCTTCAGATCGGCGCGCATTTCGGAGGCGTGTTGGTAACGCAGATCGCGATCTGTTTCCAGCGCTTTGAAAACGATTCGTTCCAATTCCGGAGGAACAGTCGGATTGATGCGCACGGGAGGAGTCGGTGATTGGTGCAAGATCGCATCAGAAATGTCGCCGGGCGAATCTCCCCGAAAAGGCGGGGAACCGGTAACCATCTGGTACAGCACAGCGCCAAAAGAAAACAGGTCTGTGCGGGTGTCCAAGTCCTTGCCTCGGACTTGCTCGGGCGACATATAGGCCACCGTGCCGAGAGTTGCCCCAGGGCTGGTGAGATGCTCGTCGCTCAAGAGAGTGTCTTGAAGTGCTGGCGGGCTGCCCTTCGGCGTGGCGTGCGGGCGCGTCGCCACTTTCGCCAACCCAAAATCCAAAATCTTGGCGTGACCGCGCTTGGTGACGAATAGGTTCGCCGGCTTTATATCCCGATGAATGATTCCTTCGCTGTGGGCGGCATCGAGGGCATCTGCGATATCGATCGCAAAAGCGAGCACTTCGTCGACGTCCATCGGCCTTTGTCCGATGCGGTGCTTCAGGGTGACTCCGTCCAGAAATTCCATCGCGATGAAAGCTTTGCCGTCTTGCTCACCGACGTCATGGATGGTGCAGATATTGGGGTGGTTCAGGGCGGAGGCCGCCTGACCTTCCCGTTGAAATCGAGCCAGGGCCAACGCCTCGTGCACTACATCGTCCGGCAGGAATTTCAGGGCCACAAAGCGATGAAGGCGGGTGTCCTCGGCCTTGTAAACTACTCCCATCCCGCCACCGCCGAGCCGTTCAAGCACGGTGTAGTGGGAGATGGTCCGACCGATCGTTGGGTCTGTATCCATCAACGGCAACGCAGTTTACTCCAGCCCATCAGGGTGAGCAACGCGCGACGCATGTTACTGCGGCTTAAAGTTTCATTCACTGTGCGCGAGCGCATCAAAGTGTGCTACGCGACCGAAGCCAACAAGCGGCGCTTCCACGTTAGAGATTCGGTCGTACTCGTAGTGCGCCAGGAATCGCTCATCGAAGAGCCCGAATCGGCTTAAGCGTTAATTGTGGTGAGCAATATTGCTCGCTAGTCGCGATATAGGTCGCCTGCTAGATATTTGAAGCCGGTGTCGACTGCTACTGTCGCAACCGTGCTGCCGGGGCCCAGTTCCTGGGCCAGTTGTAACGCTGCGGCGACGTTCAGACCCGAGGAAGTTCCGGCGAAAATTCCTTCTTCCCTGGCCAGGCGCCGGGCCATCTGTCGGGCGGCGGATTCTTCAACGGTACGAACTTCATCGTAGTCGCCATCTTTCAAGTGGGGCGGGCGGAAGCCCGCGGCGATGCCCTCGACGCGATGTGCGCCGCCTTTCTCGGTGGTCAGCACGGGCGAAGAGGCCGGCTCAAGGGCCACGATGCGCGCTTTGCATCCGGCGTCCTTGAGCGCGCGCGACACGCCCATGAGCATGCCTGCCGTGCCCACTCCGCCGCAGAACGCCGACAGATCAGTGCCGGCTTGCTCCGCCAGTTCTTTACCGATGCCCATGTAGGCGCGCAGCGCATCGGTGTTATTGAATTGGTTGGTGTAGAAGGTCCCCGGCTCTTTTGCCAATTCTTCCGCGCGTTTTTTCATCTTTTGGTAAAGCTCGGGCACCAGCTTGCCGCCTTCGGCTGGGAAAATTTCTAGATTTGCGCCAAAAAGACGCATGGTGCGCAGCTTTTCGTCGGAAAATCCGTCCGAGGATATGGGCGTGAAGCGGTAGCCCTTGATGGCGCACACCATCGCGAGAGACGACCCGGTGCTGCCGCCCGTCCATTCCACTACGCGCATGCCCGGCCGCAACTCTCCGCGCGCTTCCGCTCCTTCAATCATGGCGAGGGCCATGCGATCTTTGTACGAACCGGTGGGATTGTAGTACTCGAGCTTTACCAGCACTTCGCCCATCGAAGGCGCTACCAGCTTCCGCAGCCGCACCACCGGGGTGTTTCCGATCGCTTGTAGCACGGAATCTCGAACTTGCAGAGTATTTGCCACGGGCCTCTCCTGAGTCCGCAGCAGCTTATGCTGGCAGATAACAACTGGGCAAGGCTCTAATCCTGACTTGCGGGGCTGAGAATTCTTGAAATGGAGCTTGTCCGGCACGGAGGTTGAGCGCGCAATTACGTTTACGTGCTCTTGCCGGTGCTTTTCTGTAAAATCTTCGTTCACTCCAAGGAGATGCATTTAACTAATGTCCACGAAAATTACACGAGTGCATGCGCGGCAGGTGATTGATTCGCGGGGGAATCCTACGGTGGAGGCGGACGTTACGCTGACATCTGGAGCGGTGGGGCGGGCGGCGGTGCCTTCGGGGGCTTCGACGGGAGAGCATGAGGCGCTGGAGCTGCGCGACGGCGACAAGTCGCGCTATCTGGGGAAAGGCGTGTTGAAGGCGGTGGCCAACGCTAACGCGGAGATTGCCAAGGCGGTGACCGGGCTGGACGCGGCGGACCAGCGGGCCCTGGATCACCAGATGATTTCGCTGGATGGCACGCCGACGAAGTCGCGGCTCGGGGCTAATGCGATTCTGGCGGTTTCCATGGCTGCGGCGCGGGCCGCGGCGATCGCGTTGAAGCAGCCGCTGTACAAATATCTTTCGCGCTATTCGACGGAAACTTCCGCGAATCTGCTGCCGGTGCCGATGATGAATATTCTGAACGGCGGGGCGCACGCAGACAGTTCGGTGGACTTTCAAGAGTTCATGGTGATGCCGGTGGGGGCGCCGAACTTTTCGGAGGCGCTGCGCTGGGGGGTGGAAATTTTTCATGCGCTGAAAGCGGCGCTGAAGAAGCGCGGCTACTCCACCGCCGTTGGTGACGAAGGCGGGTTTGCGCCCAGCTGCAAGTCCAACGAAGAGGCCATTCAGATTGTGCTGGAGGCGATTACCGCGGCGGGTTACAAACCCGGCGAGCAGGTCCGCATTGCGCTGGATCCGGCTTCGAGCGAGTTTTACGACAAAGCGTCGGGGAAATATGTTTTCAAGAAATCGGACAAGTCGGCGCATAGCAGCAGCGAAATGGCGGCTTACTGGACCAGTTGGGTGGAAAAATATCCGATCGTTTCCATCGAAGACGGGATGGCGGAGGACGACTGGGCCGGCTGGAAAGAGTTGACGGACAGCGTGGGCACCAAGGGCACTTCGAAAAAACATATTCAGCTGGTTGGCGACGATTTGTTTGTGACCAACACCGAGCGGCTGGGGCGCGGAATTACCGAAGGGGTGGCTAACGCGATTCTGATCAAGCTGAATCAGATCGGCAGCGTCACCGAGACGATTGATGCCATCGAACTGGCGCGCAAGGCGGGGTATCACTCCATCATTTCGCATCGGTCTGGAGAGACGGAAGATACGTTTATTGCGGACCTGGCGGTGGGGACGGCGGCGGGGCAGATCAAGACAGGGTCGGCTAGCCGGACGGATCGGATTGCGAAGTACAACCAGCTGCTGCGGATTGAGGAGGAGTTGGGGCCGGCGGCGCGGTTTCCTGGCGCGGGGTTGTTTCGGTAGAGAACTTCGCGCTTGGATGCGGTAGATCGGGCAGAACGGCGAATTTGGGTGCGGTTCCAGTTGGTGAGGCTGCGCGAGAGGTCGAAGAGAGATTCCTCCGCTTCGCAGCCCGGCAATTTCGCAGGAGCGAAATTGAAGAAAAAGCGCCGGGCTGCTTCGGTCGGAATGACTGGTCCGGGCTGGTGGCGGGAAGATTGCCAAGATCAACTGGACGGAATAGGAACAACCATCGCTTCCTACAAATTCGGGATCGGGAGATGGAAGTTGGAAGTTGGAAGTTGGAAGTTGGAAGTTGGAAATTTGCAGTACCCGCCTGCTGAAGAGTGGATTGCCTAACCGCATCGCTTTATCATTGCGCTACCGTTTACGACCCTAAAAGAGGCGGGAGAGATATTCGCGCATCTCGTTTTTCCAGTAGGGCCAGTCGTGGCCGCCCTGGGGGCCCCAATCGTCGAGGGAGTGGCGGATGCCTTTGCTGCGCAGAATTTCGGAGAGGCGGTAGGACGGTGCGGGCCGCTCCCAGGGGCCGGTTCCGGTGACGATATGAATGTCGCAGGAGGCTAATTCGCCGAGGGTCCACTGATCGTTCAGGTTGGGAAGATAGTCAACCGGATTATTGAAATAGAGATTGTCGTCGTACAGGCCGTCCATAAAATTGCGGACGTCGTAGACGCCGGACATGGCGAAGCAGCGCTTGAAGACGTCGGGATGCTTGAACAAAGTGTTGGCGGCGTGATACGCGCCGAAGGAAGCGCCCATGGTGGAAATGCCGATCGCGGATTGGCAATTGTCCCAAATGAAAGGCACGACCTCTTCGCGCAGGTAGGCATCGAACATGGACTGCATGTAGCTGCGATGGAAAGGGTGCGCGCCCTTGTTGTACAGGCCGAGATGGTTGGCGGAATTGACGGAGAAAAATTTGATGCGGCCGGCGTCGATGAACTCGGCGAGCGCGCCGATCATGCCCTGGCCTTCAAGCTCCCACTCGTCGCCGGCGCTGGTGGGAAAGCCCATCATCGGCGGACCCCAGTGGCCATAGACGACTATCCCGAGATCGATGCCCAGCCGAGAAGAATACCAGCGGTGATATTCACGTTTCATGGAGCCTTCGCGCAGGGCGAGGGACGAAAAGTATGCCAGCGGCGCGGGATGTAAGCAATGCGCTGGCGGAAGCGGCGGGCGATGAACGTGCTCGGATGGGCGGGCGCGGATTGAGAAGGTGCGGCTGTGAATTGTGGGGCGATTCTTGCTAAACTCCGCTATTAACAGAATGCGTTTCCGTCTTCATCTCTTATTTGATTTATAAGGAGCACGTCACGATGGCCACACCTTCCAGCAATACCAAACCGACGCCGGAACATATTTTCAACACCCTGAACGCCTACCAGCAGACCCTCGCGCTGCGGGCCGCGATTGAGCTGGATGTGTTTACGGTCATCGCCGACGGCGCTACCGACGGCGCTTCCGTCGCAAAAAAAACCAAGGCCTCGGAAAAAGGCATTCAAACACTTTGCAATTACCTGGTGGTGCTGGGCTTCTTGACCAAACAATCCGGAAAATATGGATTGAGCCAGGAATCCGCCATTTTTCTGAATCGCCACTCGCCCGCCTGCATGGCTGGGATCAGCGGATTCCTCGCCAGCGATCACTTGATGAAGAAATTTTTCTCGTTGACGGAGGCGGTCAAAAAAGGCGGCAGCGCCGCGGAGCACGGCGATAATCTCGAGCCGAATGATGAAATGTGGGTGACCTTCGCACGGACCATGGGTCCGCTCACGGCGCCATCCGCCAACTTCATCGCGCAACTTACCGGCATGCCTCAAGGGAAGGCCTGCAAGGTCCTCGACATTGCCGCGGGACACGGGATGTATGGCATCACGATGGCCAAGCACAATGCCAACGCGGAAATTACCGCTTTGGACTGGCCCAATGTGCTGGAAGTAGCCAAGGAGCACGCCCAGAAAGCGGGATTGGGCGAACGGTTTAAGACCACAGCGGGAAGCGCGTTCGAAGCCGATTTAGGCGAAGGCTATGACTATGTTTTGCTGACCAACATTTTCCACCACTTCGACCAGCCTACCTGCGAAAAATTGATGAAGCGGGTGCACGGTGCGCTGAAACCCGGCGGCCAAGCCATCACGCTGGAATTTGTGCCCAATGAAGATCGGGTCAGCCCGCCCACGGCAGCCATGTTCAGCATGGTGATGCTGGGCTCCACGGATAAAGGCGACGCGTACACTCTTTTGGAGTACGAAAAAATGTTTCGCAATGCGGGCTTTGCGAAAACCACGCTGCATCAAATTCCGGACATGCCGCAGCAAGTGCTGGTCTCGGAGAAATAGTTGGGCGTCACGCAGGATTGAATCGAAATGCCGAGAGGTGCGAATGCCGGGTGACCAGGAATTATCGAGCTTGACGAGCCACATCCGCATCGTGGATGGCGGACGGCGCGGATTTTTGAAGGGGATGCTGGGGGCGGGAGCGTTCGTCCTCGGCGTGCATTTTGCGCCAGAGGCGTTGCTGGCTGCGGGCGTCGACCCTTCTATTGCGGACGGGTTTGCGCCGCTGGCGCATGCGCCGTTGCGGCCCAGCGTTTACCTGGCGATTGATACCGACGGAACGGTGTACATCATCGCGCATCGCTCGGAGATGGGCAGCGGGAGCAAGACGGCGCTGCCGCGGATTGTTGCCGATGAACTGGACGCGGATTGGGCGCGGGTGAAAATCGTACAGGCGCCGGGCGATGAAAAATACGGGGATCAGGACACGGATGGCTCGCATTCGGTGGTGAGCTTTTTTACGCCGTTGCGGGAAGCGGGGGCGACGGCGCGATTGATGCTGGTGCGCGCGGCGGCAACACACTGGGGCAAACCGGCCGCGGAATGCAGCACCGGCTTGCATGAAGTGGTGCATGCGGCTTCTGGAAAGAAAATTGGTTACGGAGAACTGGCGGCGGCCGCGGCGAAATTGGACGTGCCGAAAAAAGAAGAGGTTAAGCTGAAATCGCGGGGCGATTGGCGCTACATCGGGAAAGGCACGCCAAATTACGATTTGCGCGACATGTGCGCGGGCAAGGCGGTCTACGGACAGGACACGCGGATGGACGGGATGCTGTATGCCTGCGTGGCGCATCCGCCGGTGTTTGGCAGCAGCGCGAAATCGTTTGACGATAAGGCGGCCCTGGCGATTCCCGGCGTGAAGCAAACCGCCTCGATTGAGGGATTCAAGCCGCCAGTGGGGTTCCAGACCCTGGGTGGAGTTGCGGTGCTGGCGGACAACACCTGGGCAGCGATGCAGGGCAAGAAGAAATTGAAGATCGAGTGGGAGAGCAGCCCGCACGGTTCGTACAACTCC